>NZ_JAYGGZ010000028.1:0-37523 GCF_034931465.1 Anabaena sp. UHCC 0399
TTATGATCTTAGTAAAGCTATTCATTCCTGAGATATTTCTTAATTAAGGTAGTAGATTGAATTTTACATATGCCATCTAATTGTTTTATGGAAAGAATAAAATATTGTCAAATTATTCAATATATTCTCAGCAATTATTCCGCTAATGATTTGGATAATAATACAGAAATTCAACTACTATTTGACACGGATAGCCATCATTATCAAGTTTTAAATATTGGTTGAAAAGAGCAAAAAAGGACTTATGGTGTCATTTTCATGTTGATATTAAAAATGATAAAATTTGGATACAAAGAGATGGTACGAAAATTGGCATTGCCAATGAATTAATCGCTGCTGGTGTACCCAAAGAAGATATTGTATTAGGATTCCACGCACCTTATAAACGTCAATTTACAGGTTTTGCTGTTAGATAAACCTTCAATTAACTACATCAGGGATTATTCGGCTAAATCTAAATAAAATTTGAGCATAGCAAAGCAAACTTTGCCCTAATTACCCCTATCCGCTAAACTCAAAAATGCTGCGTTGTTCCTCATCATGTCCGACCCCCAAACTGTTAGTAATGCTGTCGCCAAACTCTACGATACTTACCCTTTCCCGCCAGAACCCATCCTAGATGAACCACCCCCTGGCTACAATTGGCGATGTAATTAGTGAGTAGCTTACAGTTTTTGTACGGGACGGAAACCACCAAAGCAAGATATCCGCATTTTAGATGCTGGTTGTGGTTCAGGTGTGGGAACGGAATATTTGGTAAATCTCAACCCTAATGCAACAACAGTTGTTGATATCAACACCAGCTTAATCATACTTTCAGCTTGCTTGAAACCCCTACACCCATTAAATAGCGATCGCGTTTTACCTATCGGTGGCGATCGCCCACAACCCTTTGAGCTAAATTTCATGTAAAGTAGAAGTATACCCAGCAGATGCTTAAAAACTGGAGATGAACAACCCTACAAGTCAGAACTTGCTAAAACTCAGCAGTAACGAAGTATTTAGCGACAAGTCGCTTCTCCACAAAACACTCCGCAACACTGATTGATTCAAATCTGACTTCATCCCCAAACCAAAGCACTAGCTGGAAACGCCGAAAACTCAATTGGAGGATATTGATTCACCTAAATCACAGGAATATCCCACCCGACATGAAAAAATCTCTCTTCTCTAAGCCCTAATCTCCAAATACAGCATTTCGTATCTCCGCGCCCCTCTGCGTTGAAACTTCACCCTCAACACCACGATTATAGGCAAAGCTGTACTAACCCCGATTCATCCCCCCAGCAAAAGAAGTTAATTGTTTTTTTCTAAAGTATTGTTACCGGATCGTGATATGATTCAGCTGACTGAATGTGCAGTCATCATAAGTTAGCTGTACTGGTTTCAAGTCCCGTGAGCTTGTCAGAAGAATCAATTGCACCGAATCCGACAACACCACAAGATGCTCAACCTGGTTTTGAGGAAGCAGAACCAGTTAACACTTCTATGGATGAGTTTCATCAACTCTACCAGAAGCTGTTAGTGATCACACTTGTCTTGAGTGGGATAATATTTATCTCTGTGTGGATTTTTTATTCCCTAAACACTGCCCTGAATTATTTCATTGGGGCGTGTACAGGTGTGGTTTACTTAAAGATGCTAGCTAAAGACGTTGAGCGACTCGGTGGTGAGAAAAATAGTCTCAGCAAAAATCGTTTTGCTCTGGTTATTGGGTTGATTATACTAGCAACTCAATGGCACGATCTACATATTTTGCCTATATTTTTGGGATTTCTCACTTACAAAGCCACCCTCCTCGTCTACATGGTGCAAACTGCGTTCAATCCTGATTCTTAAAAAATCAGGCTCACAAAGAGAATACACCCATCCTCGCACCTTGGGGAAAACGCTTGAAGAATGCAAATGCTTAGTGTCTTAAACGCCTTTAATTCTTTTCCCCTAGCCGAATTAGAAGTGGGTCAACATTTCTACTGGCAATTGGGGAACCTAAAAATTCATGGGCAAGTTTTCCTCACGTCGTGGTTTGTGATTAGCATTTTAGTAATAGCTTCACTAGCCGCTACTCGCAACGCCCAAAAAATTCCTAGTGGCATCCAAAATTTGATGGAATACGCCCTAGAATTTATTCGGGATTTGGCTAAAAACCAACTCGGTGAGAAAGAGTACCGCCCTTGGGTACCATTTATTGGTACATTGTTCTTGTTTATCTTCGTATCGAACTGGTCGGGCGCACTCATTCCTTGGAAGCTAATCAAGCTACCATCAGGTGAATTGGCAGCACCAACCAACGACATCAATACGACGGTAGCATTGGCATTGCTGACCTCCTTAGCGTACTTTTACGCAGGTTTCAGCAAGCGGGGTTTAGGCTACTTCAAGAAGTATATAGAGCCAACTCCGATTCTGTTGCCGATCGCTATTCTTGAAGATTTTACTAAGCCCCTCTCCCTAAGCTTCCGGCTTTTCGGAAACATCTTGGCAGATGAATTAGTAGTAGGGGTGTTAGTGTTGCTAGTTCCTTTATTTATACCTCTACCTGTAATGGCCTTGGGTTTATTTACCAGTGCTATCCAAGCATTAGTATTTGCTACCCTAGCAGGGGCATACATTCATGAGGCAATGGAAGGACATGGCGAAGAAGAGCATGAGGAGCATTAACGCCCTCAGTTGTTAGCACAGTTCAAAAGAGCAACTACGCTCAAAATATCGCAAAAGCGATTTCAGCGAACTCGGTGCAGCGTGAAAACACACGTCTTAACTAGTTACTACTTTTGTTATTTCTGTAATTAAAGCAAGGAAAATCAACATGGATCCATTAGTTTCTGCTGCTTCAGTTCTAGCTGCTGCTCTAGCAATTGGTTTGGCTGCAATCGGCCCTGGTATTGGTCAAGGTAACGCTGCTGGTCAAGCAGTAGAAGGTATTGCTCGTCAACCCGAAGCAGAAGGAAAAATTCGCGGTACTCTGCTATTAACCTTGGCATTCATGGAATCCCTGACTATTTACGGTCTGGTTATTGCCCTAGTATTGCTATTCGCTAACCCCTTTGCTTAAACCCTAAAGGTTTTGTGGGTGTAGAGACGTGAATTATCACGTTTCTACAGACGGGAAGATTTTGGGTATTAACAATTTTAGATTTTGGATTTTGGATTTTGGATTATCAAAAGTTTTCGGTATATGTTCCGAAACTGGTCGGTTATCAATCTAAAATTCTCAGAACAAAATAACCTTTGGGTTAGTGTTAATCCAAAATCGCAAATCTAAAATCCAAAATCCCTTGACCCTTTTTGGCTATGGGTCTCTAAAATATCAAAGGTTGGATGTTATTGCTAGCCATGAAAACTGCTACTCCAACCTCAAGAGGAGAGAAATGTTTGATTTCGATGCTACCTTGCCCTTTATGGCATTGCAGTTCCTGCTGTTGGCAGCCTTGCTAAATGCAATTTTCTATAAGCCACTGACCAAGGTACTGGACGATCGCGATAACTACATCCGAACGAATACCCTTGATGCTAAAGAACGTTTGGCGAAAGCTGAACGTTTAGCTCAGGAATATGAGCAGCAATTAGCAGATGCTCGTAGACAATCGCTAGCAGTTGCAGAAGCAGCACAAGCTGACGCTAAAAAAGTGACAGCTCAGAAAATTGCCGAAGCACAACAGGAAGCTCAAGCGCAAAGAGAAAAAGCTGCAATTGAAATAGAGCAGCAAAAGCAAGCCGCTATGATTTCCTTAGAGCAACAAGTTGACGGACTTAGCAGGCAGATTCTCGAAAAATTATTAGGGACTACAGTAGCTTAATCAGCTAAAACTGCTAGCCCTGTCAAAGCATAAGCGCATCTGGGCAAGATTCCCAGATCGCTTTATTAAGTGTCAAAAAAACACACCTTTTCCTGCGGAAATTACAAGAAATTTGATTTACCTTCGGGAAATTAAAGACTTAAATTTCTATTGGGAAAAATACAATGTATTAGCAAGCGAGCAGCGCACTTGTAAATGGGTATCACAGGCACTTTCTTATTACTTGCCGCAGAAGCGCAAGCTGTTCAATCTGAGTTAGCAGAAGGCGCAGCAGAAGGTGGTTTCGGTCTAAACCTAGACATCTTAGAAACCAATATCATTAACCTGGCGATTCTGATTGGCATACTATTCTACTTTGGACGTAAAGTTTTAAGCAATATCCTGAGCGATCGCAAGTCCAACATCGAAACCGCGATTCAGGACGCAGAAAAACGCTTAAGAGAAGCACAAGTTGCTCTTTCCCAAGCGCAAGAACAGTTGACACAGGCTCAGACTGAGGCACAACGCATCCGCAAAGCAGCCGAAGAAAGCGCACAAGCAACTAAAGAAGCACTATTGGCAAAGGCAGTGCAAGACGTAGAACGCTTGCAACAATCAGCAGCAGCTGATTTAAACACCGAAAGAGAGCGGGCGTTGACCGAACTGCGGCAGCGAGTAGCCGCCCTGGCATTAGCAAAAGTCGAGTCACAACTGCGGTCTGGCATTGCTGATAATGTTCAACAAGCCATCATTGACCGTAGCATCGCTCAGGTGGGAGGACGGTAATGAAAAGCACTGTAGAAACAGCTGAAATAGCCCAGCCTTATGCACAGGCTTTGATGTCCCTGGCAAAATCGAAAAATCTCGCAGAAGATTTCGGCAGCGAGGCTCGTAGCTTAATCAGTCTGTTGCAAAATTCCCAACAACTGAAAAATTTCGTTGATAACCCTTTTATTAAGCCAGACACCAAAAAAGGGGTTATCACGCAAGTTTTAGGTGCAGAAGTTAACCCGTACTTACGCAACTTTTTGTTACTGCTAGTAGACAAACGACGCATTTTCTTCTTAGAGGAAATTCTACAGCAGTATTTATCACTGTTGCGGCAGTTAAATCAAACCGTGTTAGCGGAAGTCACTTCTGCTGTTCCCCTATCATCAGAACAGCAACAGGCAATTGAGCAGAAAGTTATCGCTCTAACTAAAGCTCGTCAAGTAGAACTAGTAACTAAAGTAGACAGCGATTTAATTGGTGGTGTGATCATCAAAGTTGGATCACAAGTAATTGATTCCAGTTTACGAGGTCAACTACGTCGCCTGTCTTTACGCTTAGGTAGCTAGGGCTAGGAAGAAGCAGAGGAATAGAGAGCGCAGGGGAGAAAAACTCATAACTCTCGACTCAGCACCGGCTAAACGCCGCGCTACCGCTAACACTACTCAGCACCTACTGATTACTATCAAATTCTGCCGTCTTGCAAGAAAAAAAGATACACCATGAGCATATCAATTAGACCCGACGAAATTAGTAACATTATTCAACAGCAAATCGAGCAATACGACCAAGAAGTCAAAGTTGCTAACGTAGGAACTGTTCTGCAAGTTGGTGACGGTATTGCCCGGATTTATGGTCTAGAAAAGGCCATGGCGGGGGAATTGTTGGAATTTGAAGACGGCACTATCGGTATCGCCCAAAACTTGGAAGAAGATAACGTTGGTGCGGTGTTGATGGGTGAAGGTCGCGCAATTCAAGAAGGTAGCAGTGTCACCGCTACTGGTAGAATCGCCCAAATCGGTGTAGGCGAAGCCTTAGTTGGTCGCGTTGTCGATGCTTTAGGTCGTCCCATCGATGGTAAAGGCGATATCAAAGCCAGCGAAAACCGTTTGATTGAATCTCCAGCACCCGGTATTATTGCTCGTCGTTCTGTACACGAACCGATGCAAACCGGTATCACCGCTATTGACTCCATGATTCCCATCGGTCGTGGTCAACGGGAATTGATCATTGGCGACCGTCAGACAGGTAAAACTGCGATCGCGATCGACACCATCATTAACCAAAAAGGTGAAGATGTAGTTTGCGTCTATGTCGCCATTGGTCAAAAAGCTTCCACCGTTGCTAACGTAGTCCAAACCCTGCAAGAAAAAGGCGCAATGGACTACACCGTAGTTGTTGCAGCTAGTGCCAGTGAACCCGCTACATTACAATACCTAGCTCCTTACACAGGTGCTACCATTGCTGAGTACTTTATGTACAAAGGCAAAGCCACCCTCGTAATTTACGACGATTTATCCAAGCAAGCACAAGCTTATCGCCAAATGTCCTTGCTGCTACGTCGTCCACCCGGACGGGAAGCTTACCCCGGAGACGTATTCTACATTCACTCCCGCTTGTTGGAACGCGCTGCTAAACTCAGCGACGAACTGGGCAAAGGTAGCATGACCGCGCTACCCATCATCGAAACCCAAGCTGGTGACGTTTCCGCATACATTCCTACCAACGTAATTTCTATTACCGACGGTCAGATTTTCTTGTCTTCTGACTTGTTTAACGCTGGTGTGCGTCCAGCAGTGAACCCCGGTATTTCCGTATCCCGTGTAGGTTCTGCGGCACAAACCAAAGCGATGAAGAAAGTAGCAGGTAAGATTAAACTGGAATTGGCACAGTTTGACGACCTCCAAGCCTTCGCGCAATTTGCTTCTGACTTAGATAAAGCTACCCAAGACCAGTTAGCAAGAGGTCAACGTTTACGGGAACTACTCAAACAGTCTCAAAATGAACCCTTGTCCGTAGCTGAACAAGTAGCGATTCTGTACGCTGGTATCAACGGTTACTTAGATGACATTGCTGTTGATAAAGTCACCACCTTCACCAAGGGCTTTAGAGACTACCTGAAGTCAGGTGTTAACCCTTACTATCAATCAGTACAAAGCAAAAAAGTGCTGGCTGATGATGAAGAAAGTGCATTGAAGGCAGCTTTAGACGACTACAAAAAGACCTTCAAAGCGACAGCGTAAGACAGTGCTGAGTGTCGAGTGCTGAGTGCTGAGTAAGAGGAGTTAAGAGTTGATCAGGAAGTTAGGAGTAGCTTGGCATTCAGCAAATTCTGCCACTCAAAACTCAGGACTCAAAACTCAAGAGTTACTTGGCATTCAACACATTCTGCCACTCAGAACTCAGAACTCAGGACTCGGAACTTAAAAGAATATGCCTAATCTTAAATCAATACGCGATCGCATTCAGTCGGTCAAAAACACCAAAAAAATTACAGAAGCCATGCGCCTAGTAGCGGCGGCGCGGGTACGGAGAGCGCAAGAACAAGTGCTATCCACTCGCCCCTTCGCTGATAGACTAGCGCAAGTGCTGTATGGACTACAAACCCGTTTGCGCTTTGAAGAAGCCAACCTCCCACTCCTAAAAAAACGGGAAGTGAAATCAGTAGGGTTGTTGGTAATTTCAGGCGATCGCGGTCTGTGTGGCGGCTACAATAGTAACGTCATCCGTCGCGCCGAAAACCGCACCAAGGAACTAAAGGCAGAAGGTGTAGATTACACATTTGTCATTGTTGGACGTAAAGCTACTCAATACTTCCAACGCCGCGACCAACCCATTGACGCTAGCTATACAGGCTTAGAACAAATTCCCACCGCCGACGAAGCAACTAAGATTGCTGACGAGTTGCTGTCTTTGTTCCTTTCCGAAAAAGTAGACCGCATCGAGTTAATCTACACTCGGTTTGTGTCCTTAGTTAGTTCTCGTCCTGTGGTGCAAACTTTGCTACCTCTTGACCCCCAAGGTTTAGAAGCAGCCGATGACGAAATCTTCCGCCTCACAAGCCGTGGCGGTCAATTTGAAGTTGAACGTCAGAGCGTGGCTAATCAAGTCCGTCCCTTACCCCGTGACATGATTTTTGAGCAAGACCCAGTACAAATTCTGGATTCCTTGCTGCCTTTATATTTGAGTAACCAACTCTTGCGGGCATTACAAGAATCTGCCGCGAGTGAACTAGCAGCCCGGATGACAGCAATGAGCAACGCCAGTGATAACGCTGGTGAATTGATTAAATCCCTATCGTTGTCTTACAACAAAGCCCGTCAAGCCGCAATTACTCAAGAACTCCTTGAGGTTGTTGGTGGTGCAGAAGCCTTAACTTAGGAAAAAGTCAATTGCTAACTGTGATAAATAGCTAATTGCTGGTGAATTTAAAACTAGCGATTAGCTATTTTTGGTTTTGGGCATATGCGACAAACAAATTTGATACGACTCGTTGTAGTGCTAGCATTTCCATGAAGTTTGAAATTTCTACGCCGCTTGGCTTTACCGTGAGAACATCCGAAGAGTATTGGCAACGATTGATCATCAAGCATCCTGATATAGAGGAGTTGGAGGAGCTAATTCAATCAGCTCTTGCTGCACCGGACGAAATTCGACGCAGTAGCCGAGATGCAGAAGTATTATTATTTTATCGGGCAAGAAAAGAAAAACGTTGGGTTGTCGCGGTGGCGCGACGCTTAAATGGAGATGGATTCCTAATTACAGCCTACCAAACCGATGCAATTAAGGAGGGCGAAACAGTGTGGCTCAAATAAAGGTGTTTTACGAACCAGAAATGGAGCTATTAAGTGTGTTTTGGCAAGTTCCCAGAAAAAACCAAATTGCTACTGAGCTTGGAGACGGGGTGATTTTGATCAAAGATGGGGTGAGTGGCGAGCCAATTGGTATAGAAGTTTTGTCCTACCATCCAGGAGACGATCGCTTTGATGCTGTGAGTGTTGAGTTAGGGCAAATAAGTTCAATGCAACCAGTTGGTTAACAATTCTAATGTATCAGACGGACAGATACGTAAATCTTTCCTTGTTTTACAACAAAGTCCGCCAAGCAGCAATTAATCAACAACTGCTTGAGGTTGTTGGTGGTGCAGAAGCACTGGGGTAGGAATAAGTCAATTGCTAACTATAATTAATAGCTAATTGCTGGTGAGTTGAAAACTAGCAATTAGCTATTTTTACTTTTGAAGATGTTCTATGTTTTAACAAACAATTTTCATAATCAGACTATTCATATTCAACTGGTATTTTCAATGCAAATTGAAAGGCTTCTAGGTGCGATAAGTTTTCCGGCCGCCATATATCACCATTATCAATTCCTTCCGGTTGTAATACATCACAGATAGGCGGGTTTAACAAAACGGGTTCTGTCAGGGAAATACCCCATACATCATCTCCCGAATGTTCTTGGTAATAACCGAAATCGTTGTCTTGAAGATGTAAATCTTTATCAGAAGCAAAACTTTCTGCATCATACCTAAAAACATTTTCAACAGTTATCCAGCCAGCAATTGAATAAGTAGAAAATGTTTCTTCATTTAATCCATAAGATGCTATGTATTCTTCCTTTTCCTCTGAATTATAAAAATCTAATATATGAATTAACAGTGTACTACCTTTATAGTTTAAGACCTGATTGCTTGGTTCACGTATTAATAAAATTGTACATTCTCCAGCTAATACAGGTAGTGCCTCTTCAGGATGTAAAGAAACAGCTAAATGACGGCTAAAACCTCGATTGTGATAAGCAGAGAATTCTTTTGAATTGACACGCGTAACTTCTGTATAAAAATCTTTTATATACTGGGAGAAATTAATTTTTGAGCTTGTTGACCTATTAAGTCTTGATAATTCTTTTAATTTGTTTAAATAAGCAGAATCCTTAATCCGCATAAAACCAAAACCAAAGTTACCACAAAATCTTTTAAACTCGTTAAATTCTTTTGAGTTTAAAAATTGAGGCGACTTCATCAAGTAACCAGAACCAAAGGCATCATAAAAATGGCTATTTTCATAGTCACTTGTAGTTGTTTCTTCACATATGAATTTAGACCAAAGATAATACTGTTTAGGTTTTTCTCCTATACCTACTATTAAGAATATAGTATCACCTTTAGTGTTTAAAACGGCTCTTTTGTTAGTTGATATACCAGGGAGAACTTCATCACAATCATATTCATTTAATAAAGATTCATCAATAATTTGTTCAACAGGTAAGTACCCTAGAAAATTATAGTTATGATATTGAATCCAAAATTTTTCTTCAGACTCAAGTTTATTCTTCTTTTTGGCTGGAGTCCAAATATTGCAGTTGTATTCTGGCTTAAGTGTATTTATCCAAAATTCTTCCCGTTCTAATAATTTATATTCTGTACATTCTTCAATAATTCTAAAATCAAACCACCCAACTTTTCCTAATTTGCTAACTATTTCTACTAGACCATATTTTAAAAAAGCACATCTTAGCGGATAGTTTCCTATTTCTAAGGCATTTGGTTTATTCAAACCTCTTGTATGTTCTCTCCATCGCCTATGTATATTTCTGGATTGTCCAATATAAGATTTACCATTGAAAGTATTTACAATCTGATAAATACCACAAACCATATGTATGCTCCTTATTAAACGACTAAAATTAGGGTATATTCATCTGCTAAAACTGTATATTCCAATCAAAAAACCTAATATAATTTCAACCCAAATGAATAGTATTTTGAATCAGCTTCTAGTTTTTCGTCTTAGCTTGATTTTGAAATAGTAGTTGGTTTATAAGAATATTGGCTAGGACTACTAGTTTAGTATTCCCAGAATTTTGAAAGATTATCTACCTCATCATATGAGTTGGTAAATTGGGCTATATTCACACCACGCCGTTTTATGGAGCTTTCGGAATGAAGCTGTTTTCAGACAATGGCAATAACAAACTTGGACATTTTTTGTTATTCCCGATAGGATAATTGGTATCAGCCTATCAAGAGGTAGCAGATGAACGTTTCTTTAACTCGCGAATTGGAAAAATGGGTGCAATCGAAAGTTGAAAGCGGGATGTATACTTCTGCGAGTGAAGTTATCCATGAAGGTTTACGACTGCTCAAAGAACAAGATGCTTTAAAAGAAATACGCCTAGCAGAATTGCGTCGGGAGATTCAGCAGGGAATTGATAGTGGCGAATCTACACCCCTCAACATGAATGAGGTTATAAGCAGAGGTAACACTTTTAAGCAACTATAGGTAAAAACTATGAACATTCAACTCAAAGCGGAATATGAACAATTTATACAAACCCGGATTGCTACAGGTAGATATGAAAATGCTGAAGATGTGATTATTAAAGCATTGAAACTGCTGGAGGGATGGGAGAGAGGTTATCAAGAATGGGAAAAAGAAACTGAGAAAAAACTAGCTGCTGGGCTGGCTGCTATTGAACGTGGAGAAATTGAGGATGCTGGAGTAGTTATGGCGCGACTAGAAGAAAAATTACGCAAAGCCCGTGAAACTCAAGGATAATGGAATACTTTATTGCTAAGGAAGCCAGCCAAGATTTAGATGAAATTTTGGATTATTTTTTAGTTCGCAATGTCAACGCTAGCGAAAAATTTATTCGAGAATTTAATAAAAAATACCAAAATATAGCTCAGTTCCCAAATATAGGAAGGAGTTAGGGGAAGTTTGACTCCAGGCTGAGAGGAATACGATTATATGGCTACATTATTTTTTATCCGGTTTTTGAAGTAGCGTGGTGATTGTGCGCGTAATTAGCGGTTATCGGGATTTAGAATCTAAATTCGCAGATGTGAACGATGAGTAAATTTTTGACTTTACTGAAGAATTAATTGTAAATTTATATACATTTGATACTACTAGTTCCTAATCTAGATCCAGCCTTCCCACAAGCAAGCGAATCAGTGATTAAAAACGCTGAGGCTAGCGAGACTGAATGAAAAGCGATCGCCTCTGCAAGCAATTTTCCCATAGCTAGGTTGTAGTGTTTGTTTAGGTATGGGGTCTGTAAAGCAAATAAAATAGAGAGGAAAACCCGAATACCCGGAGTAAATTGTATGGTTTCCTCAGAACTAATCTCGGCATTACGGGGTTTGAATCGTGCAGACAAATTCCATGTCATGCAAATTTTAATCTCAGAACTAGCACAACAAGAAATGGATCTAATTAAACCTAACCAGTCCTATCCAGTGTGGTCGCCCTATGATGCAGTAGAAGCAGCAGATACTATGCTACGAGTGTTACAAGATGCTCAAAATCAAGATCATGAGTAATGCTGAACAATATCCGTTTATTTCCAGTGATGCTACATCAGGGGAAGCTAGCTTTCGTCCACATTTGCCTCTGACCCTGATTTATCAACAAAATTCCATAGAAGCATCAGGTTTATTGGACACTGGTGCAAGTGTGAATGTAATTCCCTATTTAGTGGGAATTGAGCTTGGTTATGAATGGGAACGCCAGACAACAGCACTGAGTTTGACAGGAAATCTTGCTCAGTATGAAGCGCGAGTTGTTATTGTTCAAGCTATTGTTGGACAATTTGAGCCTGTACAACTAGTATTTGCATGGACGCAGGCTACAAATGTGCCGCTTATTTTGGGACAAGTCAACTTCTTTATGGAATTTGATGTGTGTTTCTATCGTTCTCAGTTACAGTTTGAGATCAAACCAAAGTCTTATCAGTCTTAAATTGGGATCAGGGTTTTTTGTGATCGCTCTTTCTCTGGGGCGATATCTGCTGTTACATCATTATAAATGGCGATCGCACTCGCATATAACTTCAGTATTCAAAGTGCGTGTCAACAAGTTGATCATTCATTAATGTTAGAAAAGCGTTATTGCACATTCCTGAAACCGTAGCAGCCTTTAGTTATGACTCTCACATCATATGGAACTTTATGTACTGAAGCTTATAACATTACCAAGCCTATTGGCGGAGCATATCGAGATATTCCCTACTACATCAAACATCTTTCCCAAATCGGCGGCAGAATTTTGGAAGCAATGGTAGGAACAGGACGGTTACTGATCCCCTTGTTAGAAGCTGGTTTGAATGTGGAAGGTATTGATAATTCACCTGATATGCTGGCTGCTTGTCGTCAGCATTGTCTAGAAAGAAATCTCAATCCAGTTTTATACCAAGGTGACATCAAAAATATCGAACTTCCTGGGAAATTTAGTGCCATTATTGTTTCCTTTGGTTCATTTATGTTACTAGCAAAGCGAGATGCCGCTATAGCAGCTTTGCAAAACTTCGCTCGACACTTAGAACCAAGGGGACGAATTTTTATTGATCTAGAGATACCAATCGAAGATTTTAAGACTGAGAATATTATTAAGCAGCGATCGCCAATTATTTGTCCTGACGGTTCAACAATCCTTTTACAAACTACATCTTCCATAGACTGGCTCAATCAAACCAACATGACAGTAATTCGCTACGAGAAGTGGAAAGACGGTAAACTCTTCGCTACCGAGTTACAACATTTTCCTTTACATTGGTTTGGACGTGACGAATTTATCATGTGTTTGCAGGAAATAGGCTACACAGACATTAACTTATGCGCCAACTATCATGATGGTGTAAAACCAGACTCTTACAGAGATACGCTCTGTTTTTCAGCAGTATGGGTTTAAAATAGGATTTTTTTTTACACTGATTAAACTAAACTAGTCCCCAATCTTGATTTCTCTAGAATCTCAACCTTGTTTACCCACAACTGCAAAATCGCGTATTATAATTAAGATATAGAGACATGGGTCCGTAACGGTTTCGACAGGTTGGCGAACGCTACTCTATGATTCAGGTCGAGAGTGAGTCGTCTCTCGCAAATCAAAGGCTCAAAAAAAAAGTAAATGCGAATAACATCGTTAACTTTGCTCGTAAGCCTGCTACAGTAGCAGTTGCCTAAAAACCTCTCAAAGGTTCGAGCGTCTTTAGTCTGACTCCGTTAAGGATTAGAGACCAACCCCCAACGGACGCTCTAGCAAGTGTTCTCTGGTTAGCTTGCTGGCTAAGATTTAATCAGAGTATCCTACGTTCGGGATAATGAACGATTCCCGCCTTGAGGGTCAGAAAGGCTAAACCTGTGAACGAGTGGGGGGTCAATACCCAATTTGGACAGCAGTTCGACTCTGCTCGGATCCACTAAAATAACTAAAAATCCACCTAGTTTTAGGTGGATTTTATTTTTAAATAATTTGTATTTTTATCGTAACCCTTGGCAAATGAAAGCAGCCCAGTAACGGGGATGTGCAAACGGAAATTGCTGAGTAGACTGTTCAATTTCTTGAATTTGTCTGTTCAATTTAGCATACATATTATATTCAAGCTGCCATTGTTTATATTCAATCGAATCTAAAGGATATTTTTTTCGATTTCTTCCTAGTTCACGTTCTCTTGTTTCAAGTTATTGGAATATTTCTTGAAGATTTGCCTTTGTAAATTCGCGTAGTTTGATTTGCGCTTGCCGTAATGCTTCGGGACGGTTTTTACCTTCTTGCCTTTGCTGATAGTAAAAAATGGAAAATAATGCTGTGGCTAAATCATTAACTGACCAGAGGGTACTAACTACACTTCTAGAACCAGCACACAAAAAAGCTGTAGAAAGTGTCAGAATATCATCAGTTAATGAAGGAATCCCTAAATGAGTTTCACAGCAAGATAGAAATACTTCTACAAGTTGAGGTAAACGCCAACTGGGTGTCATTAATTCCCCCAAGGTAATACTGCTGTCATGGGCTAATTTTAACCGTGATTCTAAAGGATTATCTAGTCGAGATTCAGCATGGTGACAGCAATGAAGTATATTAACTTGTTGTGCTAATTTTCGATAGTTTTCAGGAGTAGCTTGATTACTACCAATTAATCTATTTTCTCTGCGGATGTTGTAAATTTGAGCAAGTTTTTGTCCCTCAAATCTAGCACAGGGAAGGTTATCTTCTGCATCTTCCACAGTTCCATATTGTAGAGACAAGCTATCTACTATGTCGCGTTGCTGACAAAATTCTAAAATTTGGCAGCTTGGGCTGTAACGAATCAGAAATTTATCTCCTAAATATTCCTGATATTCGCCTGTAGGCAAAGCAACAAAGGGGATTTGATGTAATAAAAGGTGAGGAATTAAAATTAATTCTTCTATCTCTTGAAGATGTTGAGATATAAGTTGAGATATTTGTAAGCGTTCAGCTAATTCGATGAGAAAACTGTAAATTTGAATTTCCCATTTTTTGGGTTCATCTCTATAAGGGAATAACCAATTCTGTTCAATCCAGCCTTGTAATATATTTAATCCTTGCCCTGTACAAGTGTGAAGAGTAATTTGGTTTTGCTCTACCACAAAAATATGGGTATCTGTGTCAGTAGTCTAGAAACTTAAAATAGCAGTGTTTGGTTTGTCAATCAACTTTTGAATTGCAGGAAATTCAGGCGCGCTAACTTGAATCTCACCAGCTAGCACAGGATCTAAACGTCTAATATCTTCCCAGATTTGTTGTTTTTGGTTTTCTAAATTGGCGATCGCTTCATTATCAGCTTGCCAAGCAGCGCGTGTCTCATTGGGATTATTTTTAGATTGATGGCGATCGCGCTCTAGATCAATTTGTTGTTGCAATTCTTCATACTTCTGCAATAACTCCTGAACTGCTGGAGGAATTTCGTCACCTTGGTAGAGGTCGTTACTTGCCATTAAGTCTACTAGGCTTTTGGCGCGCGATCGTTCTGCGTATTCAAACGCTTTTTCTATTTGCCCAGCATTGATGCAGGCTTCTACTATCTTTTGGTAAATATATATGGATTCTTCCAGAATTTCTTGACGGCGATATTCAGAATTTACCCAGCTACGGTTAGTTTCTAATCCATCAATAGCTGCTTCATAGCCTTGAATAGCTTTATCCCAGTGGCTATTAGAGAAAGCTATATTACCCAAGTTGCGTCCCGTTAAAAAACAATCAATTGGAAATAAGTTATGTTTGTATACGTTTAAAGCTAATTGGCAAGATTCAATTGCCTTCGTAAAATATCCATGCAAATTATAAATATGTCCAAGATTACTCTGAGTTAATGCCCAGTCTTCTGGAAAAGCTTGTTGAGTACGAATTTGTAAAGCAGATTGAAAAGCATTTAGAGCTAGTTCTAAATCATTTTGATCATCATCTTTAAACCGCTCGCCATAGCAAATTGCCAGATTCATTTGAGTTGTAGCCCATTGTATAGGGTCACAATCTTTAGTAATAATTTGTAAACTTTTATCTAGATAAACAATAGCTAAATTCAAATTTTCTTGTCTATTACCATAAATTCTATCCAAATAAGCAATACCTAAGTTATTTTGAGTTATTGCCCATTCGTAAGGAAAAGCTTTTTTAGTAAAAACTTGGCAGGCTTCTTCAAAAGCAAATATAGCTAATTCTATATTTTGATTTTTATCTCCTCGAATACGTTCTAAGTAAGCAAGTCCCCAATTGTTTTTTAAATCAGCCCATGATTGAGGATAATCTGTCTTATTAAAAACCTTCACTGCTTCTTGATAACAGTTAATAGCTAAATCTATATTTTCTGCTTTATCTCCTTTAATGCGATAGCGATAGGTAGTCCCTAAATTGTTTTGGGTTTCAGCCCATTGTTCAGGAAATTCTTCCAAAGTGAAAACTTGTAAAGCAGATTTACAGGCAGATATAGCTAATTCTATATTTTCTGCCTTGTTTCCTCGGGTTAGATTACGGAAAGCAACTGCTAGATTATTTTGGAAATTAGCCCATTGTTGAGGTAATTCTTTTTCGGTGATTCTTTCTAAAGACGCTTTTAAAATAGCTATAGCAAATTCGATATTATCTGCTTTGTCTCCTTGGATACGTTTAATATAGGCAGCAGCTAAAATGTTTTGAGATGTAGCCCATTCTATGGGTAAGTTTTCTCTGTTAGCAATTTGCAACGCTTCTTGCAAAGCAGTAATAGCAATTTCTAGGTTTTCTGCTTTGTCTCCTCGAATACGGTGAATATAAGAAGCAGCTAAACTGTTTTTAATCATAGCCCACTCTTGGGGAAAGACTTCTGAAGTAAAGACAGCTTGAGCCACTTCATAGCCAGCAATGGCAATTTCTAGATTTGATGCTTTATTTCCTAATTGAAACTCAGATATTATATTACTGAGATTAAATATGTTTGTTGCTAATATTTCTGCTGGAATTAGCTTTTCTTCAAATATTGTATATACAGACCAAGCCTTTAAGAAACGAGAAAATTTATCATCTAGCTTGTCTAAATTCGCCGCCAGGAATGAAGACACTACTTGCGGTTTAGCTTCGCTACTGTCAACTGCTTGTAACAGCATTTGAATAAGTTCAAAATAGTTTTCTGCTGATGATGGCTGACCGAGGCTAGCGGCAATTGTAACAGCAACCCTACGTAAAAAAAGAGAGTTTTCTTCTTCTCCTTCCTCTGCTAATTTTCTAGACACCTCCTTCATTGTTTCTACTAAACCAGTATCTATCAAATTTTTATGACAATCTAAAATCCTTGGTTCTTGTCCTTGAGAAGATTGAAGAAGTTCTTGAATTAGATTTATATAATCATCAAGGCGTTTTACTTCTACCACTAATCAATTCCTAATGGTGAGTTATGTTTGTAAATTGATTCAGACTAATCCAAAAATTTTCCTAATGTTTCTAGTAATTCCTCAGCTAAATTCAAAAACTCGATTTCATCAATTCGATTACTATTTTCACGATTATTTTCTGCAATTGCCAGTTTGCCGACTAACATATTTTTTACAGCAAAAATCCTGTCTTCTTCCTCCGCTAGACTCAGGCATTTTTCTAATTCTTCAATAATTTCTGGAATTGATTTATCTTGTAACTGATGACGCACTTTTATTGCCACTGAATCATCACTTTCTAGAAAAGCAGTCAACAATTGTACATAACTAGGTTCATTGTCATTTTCCCCCCACTTTTCTAACCAATCACCATCAACATCATCACTATGCAAGTAAGCTGCATCAAGCCCATAGTTCATAATGTCATCTTGCAATTTTTGGGCAGCTTCTACAGCTTGGAGAAATTTTCCTAACCTCTGTTGACGGTCAGTTGGTTGCTCTTTAACCATAAAGACTCACTATTTTTAGCTAAATTACAAACAAAGTAAATGAAGGTGCAAGATAACTACATATTTAATTTCAAATAATTATCTGTGAGCAAATTATCGCTATGCGCTAGAGATATATTAACTATCTGACTTACTAAATTGTTACTAATTGGGTTGTAACTTAAAAACAATCCTCTATCTATTGCCCACAAACGCAGAGTATTTTCCCAATCATTTGATTTATCTTGAGAAAATTGTTGATTGAGACTAGTAAGTTGAATACAAAGGGGTTGCTCTTGTGTACTACTGACAATTATATCAGTTGCCATTGATAAATCTATAATGTATCGTTGAACAACAGTACCACCCAAATTGGTAATACTTTTAGTAATAGACTCAATTAACTTGCCATCTTCCTGGCTAAATTCCCCAGCTTTAATTTTTTGTCTCCAAATATAAAACTTAGGGTCGCTTTCACTCAGCCATTTGGGAAACAAGTAACCATACCAATATTTCAGTGTGGGTGTCAAAGAATTTAAGGCTAATTGTTGTTCTTCAAGAGATAGAGACTTGAGGATAAGGAAAGCGTCAGCATCCCTAATCATTTGTTCTAAAAATAACTTTAAAAAAGGTTTAGCAATTAGCTTACCTGCTTTGATATCTTTAACCCAACGATTGATTTCTCCTAATCTTTTGGATAAGTTGTTGTCTACTGTAGATGCTTCCTCAATCAATAATTTGAGTTTATATTGAATTTCTTGTGCTTGCAAAAATGCTACTCCTCAGAACTTGAGCAAGATAATTTTAGGCATTTTACGACACTTTTATGGCATTAATTAATAAAAACCCATAGAAAGCAACATTTTCTTGTCTCTCTCTACAGGTTATCGATAATTAAATTTCCACTCATTAATTAACTTGCTGGTTCTGGGGATGCTTCTGATTTTTCAGGCTTGAGTAAGGGGAATGCAATTACATCCCGAATACTGGCAGAATCGGTTAATAACATTACCAATCGATCAATCCCGATACCTAAACCGCCGGTGGGGGGCATACCATATTCTAAAGCGGTGAGGAAGTCTTCATCTACGCCTTGGGCTTCTAAGTCACCGGCTGCTTTTTTTTCAGCTTGGGTTTCTAGACGTTGTCTTTGGTCGATGGGGTCTGTTAACTCTGAGAAACTGTTAGCAGTCTCCCGTCCGACCATGAATAATTCAAACCGTTCTACTAAACCAGGTTGAGAACGGTGAGGTTTAGCTAATGGTGAAATTTCTACAGGATAATCAATTACAAAGGTCGGCTGAATTAAGTTGGTTTCTACCTTTTCTTCAAAGGCTAAATTCAGTATTTTACCTATAGTTTGGGCTTCATCTACACCAGGAATCCCAGCATTTTTACTTGCGGCTTTCGCTTCTGCCAAACTGGGGAAAGAATTGAAATCTAAACCTGTATATTCTTTGACTACATCGTGCATTGTCACCCGTCGCCAAGGTGGTGTCAAATCTATACTTTCTCCTTGGTAGGTAATTTGCAACGTACTGAGAACTTCTTGGGCAACGGTGGTAATAATGCCTTCTGTCAACGCCATCATATCGTTGTAGTCGGCGTAGGCTTGGTAAACTTCAATTGAGGTAAATTCAGGGTTATGGCGGGTAGAAATTCCCTCGTTGCGGAAAATGCGCCCCAATTCAAAGACCTTTTCAAATCCACCGACAATTAACCGCTTTAAATGGAGTTCTGTAGCTATTCGCAGATACAGTTCCATTTCTAGGGTGTTGTGATAGGTGACAAAGGGACGGGCATCTGCACCGCCGGCTTCACTTTGCAATACTGGGGTTTCAATTTCTAGGAAATCCCTCTGTTCTAAATAGCGGCGAATACCTGCCGTAATTTGGGCGCGGCGGCGGAAGGTTTGCCGGACTTCGGGGTTAACAATCAAATCAACGTAGCGTTGACGGTAGCGTTTGGCAACATCCGTTAATCCGTGCCACTTGTCGGGTAGGGGCAGGAGGGATTTGGTGAGGATGGTGTATTGTTTGACGTAGACCGATAGCTCGCCCTTTTCAGTCCGTTTAATTGTACCTGTGACTCCTAGAATATCGCCTGCATCTGTAAGTTGTTTGAGGTGATTAAAAGCATCAGCATCAACATCTGCCATGCTTTCTTGAATACGATTTTTATCCAGGTAAATTTGAATTGTGCCTGTTTCATCTTGCAAGGTGAAGAAAGCCAACTTACCGAAAACACGACGCGCCATAATCCGTCCAGCAATGGCGACTTCTACATCAACTTCTTCACCACTGGGTAAATCGGCAAATTTTTCTTGCAATTGGGCGGCGTGGTGGGTAGATTCCCAACGGTAAGCGTAAGGATTTGTCCCTAGCTGCTTGAGTTGTTCTACTTTCTCCAGCCTAGCGGCACGGATATCTTCTTCCGACATGGTAACGAACTATTCAGAGGGCAAGATTAATTATAGATGCTGTAAAAGTGGACAGTAAGAGATTTTTGTCCTTGATAGTGCGATCGCTACAATTAAAATACTATGACACAAACCAAAGTACGCTTGTGGAATGTAGACGAATATCACCGAATGTTAGCAACGGGTATTATTGCCGCCGATGAACGGGTAGAACTGATTGCCGGGCAAGTAATTCCGATGAGTGCTAAAAATCCTCCCCACGCAGCCACAACCCTGTGTGCTTCTGATTATCTCAAGCGGCTGTTGGCGGAAGTTGCCTTAGTTCGTGTACAAGATCCCATTCAGTTAAGCCAATATTCTGAACCTGAGCCGGATATTGCCATTGTTCGCATCGATCCGCGAAAATACATTGACCACCACCCTACATCACAGGAAGTATTTCTATTAGTTGAGGTAGCGGATACAACCCTAGAGACTGATCGTAGACAAAAAGCACCTCTTTATGCTCAAGCGGGCATTACTGAATACTGGATTTTAGACGTAAATAAATTTCAGGTTTATGTTTTCCGCGAACCAAGTGGGGCGACTTACAAGCAAGAATTTATCTTAGGGGAGAATGCAACATTATCTTTGATCGCTTTTCCAGAGATGGAAGTTGAGATTAGCCAGTTATTTCCCTAATTTGATGAAGTGAAGCGATCGCCTCCATCATACCGAAAGCGATCGCTATTTTGTAGAACCAATCGTGCTGAACTTTTAATTAGGTAGTGAATATCGAACTAAAGTTGCTTTGATTTTCAAGTTGATAAATTGTTCTATGGCTTTGATAAGGTGTTCCTGTTCTGGTTGCAAGTCTATTGCTAGCAAGGCTTGATTGAAATTATGACCAGAATGCAGTTGATGTTTGAGTTCGGTAAGTTGGGATGGAGTTAAGACAGCCGCTATTTCTTTATTACGGCGTTGCAGCATACCTTGGAGTTGTTGACGCTGCAAGGGAGTCAAATCCAGTTCAGTCAAGTTGGGGTAGTCAGTAACGATATTGCCACTAACGACATTGCCAGCAGAGTTAATAATTGTCTCAGAGGGGGTATGAAATCCAAAAGGTGCTGCCAAGGCAATACCCGGCAAGAAGAGGAAAAGGGCAAGAATCGTAGCTAATACAGATAGCGATAGCCACTTGGAAAATTTAATTGCCATGTTTAGCAGTTCCTAAGCGGAATTGGATGTTGGTTGTTTGTAATTTGTGAAATTAGGAGTCACATTTGAGATTTTCCCACTCTTGAAGGAATGATCAACCTGAAAATAATCTCTCTAATGCTGAGGCTACACTTGAGACGAAAAAAACGGAGTCTCTTAGACAACCGTTTTGTAAGGATTGGGGACTAGGAATTGGGGAAAAGAAAGCAGGGGAGCAGGGGGAGAAAAATACAGTGCCTACCTACTCACTACTCACTACTCATTACTCATTACTCAATCAGATTGTTTCCGTTTATCAATTTCTCGTTGTAATTCTTCAATTTTGCGTCGTAAAGCTTGTACTTCAGTATCTGAAGTTTGAGCATTGACATTAACTGCACCGGTAGCCGGCGATCGCTGATAATTACCTCGGCGAATTTCTTGATATTCTGATGATGTTGCCCATTGTCGTAAATATTGCACTCTCTCCACCGGGAAAGGATGAGTCAGCATCATCCCTTGTGCGCCGTTGTACATTAAGAATTTATACACTTGATTTAGTCCGTCATCATCCAGTGCCTGATAGTTCTCTGACTGTTTGATAAACTCTTTTAAACTACATTCATTGGCATATTTGTTACTACCGCCAGATAGTTTCATCATTGAAGACATCACGGTATCTAGATCATCTATCACTAACAAGGCTGCCCGGTCTGCTGACAACTCAGCTTTACGCCGCCATTCAAAAAACGCGTAAATTAAGGCTTGAGTGACGAAATTGCCAATACCAAAGGTTAATTCACCGATAACAGACGCAGCACTCATTGCCCACATCGCCATTTGAATTAAAATAGTATGACCACATTTAATATGTCCCAGTTCATGGGCTAACACCGCCCTAATTTCGGCTTCATTAAGTAAGTCTAGTATCCCTGTATTTATGACTATGTAAGGATGCTCTTGACCCAAAGCATAGCTATTTGCTTGGGGATTTTGTTCAACAAACAGTGCTGGTTCTGGATAAATATCTAAATCCCGCACACATTCACGAAACATCTGGTAGATAGTGGAATATTGACGCGGCCCGACTTGGATGGTGTTGCCCATTAGATAGACTAACTGAGGGCGTTCGTAAACAAATTCCACAAATTTACGAGCAATTAAATCAAATCCTGGTAAATTGCGTAAAGCTTGCTCGGCTTGGCGATCTAGCGGATGTCTGAAGGCTTCGCTGGAAATTCCTGTGTAAGTTGGCATAATTCAGGATGATAGTCGGTGAGTATTAACCATTGTTAGCAGTCAGTAGCAGGCAGAGGAACTAACAACCCACAACTGACAACATAATAGAAGTGGGGCTATTGGCTCAAACAGTCACTTTGTATGGGATTAAAAGCGTGTGATTGAGGCAGAAGTTCATTTGTCATTACATAACTTCCTGCGATCGCAGGCGGGTTTCCCTTCCTGGCCCCATCATTTGACGATGGCTCGGTTGGTAGCACGCGCCTTGCGCGTAGGCCGGAGTGCTTTAATTCAAGTAGGGGCGGTTTGTGGCTACCAAGGGCGGTATCGCACTAGTTTTATTGCCTCTGCTTTAATGTGGCACGGGTCTGTAATTATTGTGGCTACTGAAGCAGTACAGCAACGTCTACTGCGAGTGGAAATTCCCCGTCTACAGCAATGGCTGCAAGTTAACAAACCAATCAGAACAGGTGACGCTTGGCCTGATCCTGAGTTCCAAGGGCTACTTCTCACCTCCCCAGAAGCTTGGTTAAAAGGTCAACTAACATCTAGTGATGACTTTCCCCCAGGCATTCCGACAATTATTGATGGTGTCGATGATTTGGAAGATTGGGTACGTCATCAGCTTACCCAAACCATTCAACCCCAAGACTGGGATCAACTCATCCTTGCTTGTCCTCGTGAAGCTGATGCAGTTCGGACTGCACGGGCGGAACTCACCCACGAAATATTCCAGCATCCGGCTAATCCCTACGAATGTTATTTGATTGCTCAATCAGAAGCGGATATCTTAACTCGTCTCTGTGGAGTTTTAGAATCTGTTGAGGGTATACCAACCGTCTGGAAAGAATTTTGTCAGCAGTTCTCAAAACTCAACGATAATTCTGCCAATCTCCCCATTACTTCATCCCCGCCACTTTTTTGGTCAACTATTGCCCGTCGCCAAGGTTTATTTTCTTTACACTACGCGCCAATGGAATTAGGCAGTATTCTCGCCCCCATTTGGCAAAGGCAACCCGTGGTATTAGTTGGTAGTGCTTTAGAGCCAGAAACCGAAGCACCTCTGTTTCGGCAACGCTTGGGGTTAGATGATGTAACTTGCTTGAAGTTCGCCTCTGATAGCCAATCAGAAGCCATTCAACTGCATATTCCTTATAAGCTACCTCTCCCCAATACACCAGAATTTCAAGCGGCATTTATTCATAAAGTGCGGACACTTCTTTGTCTGAGTGCCACAGCCCCAGGATTGACGGTTTTATTGGTGGGAGATGTACCACTCAAGGCGCAATCTGGAGCAATTCTCGCCGCCGAGTTTGGTTCACGGGTACAGGTGGAAAAAACTTGTTTGGATGATAATGGTATTTTGGTGAGTGGGTGGGAGTTTTGGCGAGAACATCAAGCTGTGTTGCCTGCACCCCAATTGTTAATTATTGCAACTTTACCCCTACCATCTTTAGAGAATCCCCTGGTGGCTGGTAGGGTAGCTTACTACAAGCGATCGCATCAAGATTGGTTTCGGTTATTTCTCTTACCCACCGCATTGAATGAATTACAACGGGCAGTTGCGCCTGTACGCGAAAGCCAAGGGGTTGTGGCTTTACTAGATAGTCGTGTAGTCAACCGTAGCTATGGTTCTCAAATTCTCGCCGCCCTGAGTCCGTTGGCACGTCTGAACTATCTAGATCCAAGTTTGTTTGCTCAAGGTAATGAAGACAATTCTGTTTAGATAGTTACTGTTGAGCAATGTGAAGTTCATCTGTTTCGTAGTAACGGTAAAATACCTATTGATATTGACTGAGAACCTGCACCGAATTGTGGATTTCTGATTATGGGTGAAGCAAAGCGTCGCAAAGAAGCACTAAAAGAAGAATATGCTCAAGAGGCTCGTATCTTGTCTTGGGTTCCTATAACCAAAAAGCAAGCAGAACTATTTATGGAGTGGACGACTCGCGGCACTTGGTTCTGTATTGGCATTATAGTTTTCATCTGGGTGACTATCCGTTTTATTGGGCCGGCGTTTGGCTGGTGGCAAGTAGTTTAACAGTGAACAGTTATCAGTTATCAGTTATCAGTTAAATCTTTGGGTCTAAGCCTACGCCGATACCCCTGGTAACTGATAACTGATTTGGTCTAAGTTATTAAATTAGCTAAAACCTCTGCGTATCAGGGAGTTTACTTGATTTTTCAAGCTCGCTCTATTGACACTGATATTTATTTATAACCATCGTTAGAGTGACTAACTTCAACTCTCCCATATGATTGGCTAACAGAGTTAATGGAAAATTTGCCTACTGAAATTTGGAAGTATAAATAAATCTGATGTTGGATTTCATGCCAGATGTACACATGAGGTCATAGAGCTAGAGTGCCATGGGAACAATCACACAAGAAAACATCTTTCCTGTTTTCTCCTTTCTCTAGCCTCATATCTATAGGAGATTTGTAACGTTTACAACCAACCAAAGCTCATAATGGCTTTGTTGACGTTATCATTACTGGGATTGCATGTAAAAAGCTAATGAATGGCAATCAGTGCTTTTTCTGTGGTTGACTAATGCCAAACTTAGGTTAACCTTAGAGCGATGCCTGCGGCGGGCTACGCCTACGCTGCCAGTAACAAACTAAACAGACGGAGCTTTGTAAAGATAGTATTAATTTTACCAATTCTGCCTGCTAACCTTAACTTGCAAAGTGAATAGTTTGATACGGCAACAGATGCTGTTTTCTCTTAACCTAAGCCAAGGTAGCTAATTAACTATCTTATAATCATCTGGTAATTGTAATGAATAGTTTACAATACCAATGGATGAGAAAATCTAAAGAAAATATAAAAGAGACTCAAATGACCGTGGTGTCTGGAGGGCAAAAGTGTTTCTAAGACTAGCACATCAACATCGGCAATTCGTTCAAGACTTGGTAATGAACCTACAAGCCTTGGCAATTGTACTAGAACGGCGGGGATATCCTGCATCTTGTTACACCTGCGGCGACCAAATGAACAGTGCTTCATTTATGGTTAGCTTGGGAAATAATCACCTGATTCGGTTTTTAGTATCCGACTATGGGATCACCTGGACAGAGATGCGGGACGATCGCGAATTGATGAAATTAGAAGGTGCGGAAGCTATTAACCAGTTGCAAGAACTAGCCGATATTGTGAAGCAACCTACACAAATTATTGGTGGTAGTAAGGTTTTAGCAAAAAGAGGCTAAAAATACTTGTTCTCTTAGTGTAACTACAATTCATCTCCAATAATCGATGCTCACGTTGAGAATCGATAAAATTCTGCTTGAAAATTATTGGTTTGTGGCTTGATAGCAATTAATTAGCTAAATGCTGTGCTGTGTCTGAATTTTGAGTGCAGAATCTAGCGTAATTCATAATTTACCTACTCTCCAGGACAAAAAAGTAAAAAGCTTTATTTATATGCTTATGGGCTATTTTAGCTAGTAGCTAGTAGCTTTATTTCTGCCGCGCCATAACAGTCCCAGAGTTAGTTCTTTTAGTCAGGACTTACGCAAAAACTCTTTCAAACCCTTATTTCTCTGTGTTCTCTGCGTCTCTGTGGTTCTTTATTCCGTAATTTGTGCGTAAGTCCTATTAGTTACGAATTACGAATTACGAATTCTTTTACAAGCCATTACCAATCAAAATAAAAGATGCCCAATAGTATGGGTGATTCAAGCTACCAGTGTTAGGGGCTGAAATAGCTTTATTATTTGCCGGAAAATCACCTTTAATTAGGGCTATTTGGGCTTTTTGTAAGGCTGTAGTTTTTGTGATATCGCCTCTAGCTAGTTGATCATAAAAGGCACTCATAAGAACTTGTGTACCACCATCATCTACAGTCCAGAGTGATGCAATAGCAGATTTAGCACCCGTTCTCTGGATTTGGTAGCCGAAACCTAAAATTTCCTGACCGTTGCCTAACTTACCGCCTAAGCCAGTTTCGCAGGCACTCAACACGACTAAATCCACCCTGGGTAATGACCAAGTAGCAATATTGGTGAGATTCACGCGATCGCCATTGCCAAATAAAATAAATGAATCTTCCGGCTTCCCCACAACAAACGCCGCATGAGTCGCCAAATGGACAATTGTGTAGTCATCCATTTGCGGTACTGTAACTTCGGGACTAAAAGCTTGATCTAAAAGGGTCTTAGTTTGGGGAAAGGTAGACGCTAAAGTTTTGACTTCTATACCTGCAAATGGTAAACCGGAAAGAGCTACGTGGCGATTACCCAAGGCTACTTGATAGTTACCTTGAGTAAAAGCACCCGCTAAAATCCGTAAATCTTGTTGTCGCGGCGTGTTCAAGCTAGTCAGGCTGGCGGCGGTAATGTGATTAACATTGAACCCTTCAACTAACCATTGTTTGCCGTTATGCAAGGCCGATAAAGGAACATAGCGTAACTTACCATCGGGTGCATAGAGTATGGTTTGTGTTCCCGCCTGTTTAAGTTCTGTTTCTAGGGGTTTGATCAGCCAGTTATGCAATTGGCGTGCGGGTGTTTTAATATCCCGACTAGGATTTGTTAAGGCTTGACGGAAAGCTGTAATAGTTTGATTGAGTTTTTCATCACTAACCGCTACTGTGCGATGAATTGGCGGTGATTCTGGTGTGACTAGCACCAATTCCAAACTATCTTTGAGAACTAAGGGATAGATAATTGCAGATTTTTGCGGTAATCGGGCTAAATCATCTCTAAGGGCGTTAATACTCTCTAAATCTAAATTTTGCTGTCTAGCAGTCCGGCTGATTTGTTGTAGTTGTGCGGTGATAGCTGGACTAGTCAGAAATGTGTTAAAGTCCTCTAGTTGTTGCTGCTGCTGTGTCACCAACTCCTGGAGGCGTTGCTTTTGTTGTGGCGATCGCGCTTGGGGTGTTATTTTTCTTAATGTGTTTAATTCTTTGCCCAGTTCTACTGCATTATCTAAAGTTTGCTCTAGTTTTTGTTTAACTGCTGTTTCTCCGGGAACAATATTAATACCTTTAGCGGTGCGTTGATTACCGGGAACATTCTGGAGATATTCTTGCAGTTCCTCAACTTTGAGTAAATCAATTGCCCTTTGTGCTTCGGTTACACGTCCTTGTTTGAGCAAGTTTTCACCCAAAAGTCGGTATGTCTGAGCCACAGTGATACTATAAGCATCTGGTTGTGGTAAAGAAAAAACAGATGGTTGCAAGCGTGCCAACTCACGGTTGATCAAACAATGCTTGTAGAAAAAAATTGCTAACTCTGGTTGTTGTTGGGCTTTAAATAACTGACCAATATTGCTGTAAGTTTTGCCCAACTGCACCCTATCGCCAATTTCTCGATTAATCACTACAGCTTGCAGATAAGCTTGCAGTGCTAGGGAATACTCACCTTGATGTTGATGAACTCTACCGATATTATTGAGGGTGACAGCTTCCCAAAAGGGTGATTTTGTGGTTCTACTGCTGCTTAAAGCTTGCTGTAGCTTTGCTATTGCATCCGGTAACTGGTCTTGCTGAAATTGGGCGATCGCTTGTATATTTAATTGCTCAATAAAATATTTGTCCTTGTCGTTAGATTTTACCTGAGCATTAATAGTGACCCGTTGATTGTTTGGTTCTAATCTCCCACAACTCAGCAGGAGAAGCAACGGTAAAGCTACAATTTTAAAATACTGGAGATTAGTTTGCATAAAAAAACACTCCTTTGATTGGGGAGCGTGAATGCTAATCATTGGAATTAATATTATAATTCAATACTTTTTTATGCTATTCCAGATATCGAAAAAACCTAGTGATTGAGAAAATTGAAGATGTCTAAAGAACAATCTAGCCAAGCACAACTCCCACCCACTAGTGCGATTGAACTCCCCTCAATTAGTGAATTCAATACTTGGTTTACATATCCTGTAAGAGTTCAACCCCATCACACTGATTATGCTGGTATTGTTTGGCACGGTACTTATCTAACTTGGATGGAAGAAGCACGGGTAGAATGTTTGCGTTCGATAGGTATTGATTTTGCTGATTTAGTAGCTTTGGGCTGTGATTTACCAGTTGTAGACCTTTCTATCCGCTATCACCGTTCTATTCCTTTAGGTATGGAGGTGTTGGTAAAAACTCGTATGGCGGAAGTGACAGGTGTCCGCATCAATTGGGATTATGCGATCGTTTCCATTGATAGGCAGGAATTATATGCTACTGCCAAAGTCACCTTAGTGGGTTTAGATCGAGAAAGAGGGAAGATTATGCGTCAGTTACCCGCAAGTGTTCAGGATGCTTTCGCTAAAATTACGGCACCCAAGAATAACTGATCAAGACAAAAATATTATGCGGTAGAGATGTTAATAATTAATATCTCTACTTGCCGATGTTAATTTGTGATACCGTTTGAGCAAAATTCATAATCTGATTCCATATGTCTTGCGGCGTAATGCCAAAACCAATATTCAATAAAATGAGAATTGCTGCAATAGTTAAGGCATTAGTAATAGTTGCTTTTAATACCTTCCAAACTATGATAAATACGATCCAAGCTAAAATTAAGGTAGGAATCATATATGTTTAATTCTGTAGATTGAATGTTTTTACAAGGTTTTTAGTAAGTTCTAAGTGTTTAGTAAATTGTTGCCTACGGGACGCTAGCACGCAGCTTGCTTTGCTACCGCGAACCCCGGAGGGTTACGCATAGCGTATCACAGACAGAAGCTACGCAAACACTACAAACTTGAGTCATCACCATTACTTGCACAAATTTTCAGCAATGTGTTATTTTTAGCTATAGTGGGTATTATTTAATAAGTAAAATTTGGAGTAATCACCGCCTAATAATTATACAGTAAGCAGACACTGCCATTCCGGAATAAAAGCAGATGTTTAGACATAATTACTAAAATATTTTTATTTTTTAGTAATTATATAGAAAAATTATGAATTAACAGATATGAAAAAATTTGAGGGTGGTGTGATTTAATCACCATCCTCTATATTTTTTGCCAAATCTAATACGCTATAACGACAATACCCAGACAGTTACCAATTGATAAAAAGGTTATAAGTAGAACAACTTGAAAAAACCAAACTATGTTAAGTAATGTAAAAAACTAGAATTGAGTTCGTAGTATTCGCGTAGCGTCTCGTAGTAAGGACTTTAGTCCTTTTTTGTTCGCCGAACGTCTGTCTACGACACGCTATGCGTTGGCGTAGCGTCCCGCAGGGAACGGAGAGAACGCAGAGAGAACTAAAGTTCTTACTACAAACCTTTAATTATTTACCCGTTCTACTTATTGCATAACCCATTATTTTGCCTGATTACCGATCATAGTATTACAGCCTGGCGTATGTATAGCTACCAGTTTAAAAACAGTAAAAACATTGGTATCCGAATTTTTTGCTAGTGATTTAGCTGACCGAAATTATACGCGGGTTGGCAGCTAAATTTTTAGTCGCGGTTAACACTTCTTGTCTTGCCCATTGATCTGCTGCCAAAATGTCATCTAAAGCAGGATTTGCACAGTTATCATTTTGATGGCGATCGCACACCGATTCAATACACCGAGGAATATCTAAAAATGTAATTTTCTCTTCTAGGAATAAAGCCACTACCTGCTCATTAGCAGCATTTAACACCGCAGGCATAGAACCGCCAGCTTTACCAGCAGCATAAGCTAACCGCATACAAGGATACTTTTGATGGTCTGGTTCGCGGAAAGTAAGATTTCCCGCTTTGACTAAATCTAGTCTTTCCCAGTTAGTATAAATACGTTCTGGCCAAGACATCGCATAAAGTAGGGGTAAACGCATATCTGGCCAGCCCAATTGTGCTAGTACCGAAGTATCTTGTAGCTCAATTAGTGAGTGGATGATGCTTTGGGGATGGATAACAATATCGATATCTTCATAATCTAAGCCAAACAAGAAATGAGCTTCGATTACTTCCAACCCTTTATTCATCAAAGTGGCAGAATCAACAGTGATTTTACGTCCCATTGACCAGTTAGGATGCTTGAGAGCATCAGCAACTGTCACCTCTGCTAACCTGGCTACATCCCAATCCCGAAATGCGCCTCCAGAAGCTGTGAGTAAAATCCGTCGCAAGCCACCTTTAGGAACACCTTGGAGACACTGAAAGATAGCCGAATGCTCGGAATCAGCCGGGAGTAATTTGACACCGTGCTTTTCAACTAGGGGTAAGACTACAGGCCCACCGGCGATGAGAGTTTCTTTATTTGCTAAGGCAATATCTTTACCAGCTTCAATGGCGGCAATTGTTGGTAGCAAACCCGCACAACCCACAATACCTGTAACAACGGTTTCGGCATCACCATAGCGAGCGACTTCAATGACACCGGCTTCGCCACCAAGTAAAATTGGTTGGGGATCAAGGTCTTTCAAAGCTTCTTGGAGTGCTGGCAATTTTTCTGCGGCGGAAATCGCTGCTATACTTGGTCGGAATTGCCGAATTTGAGCCGCTAGCATTTCTACATTGCTCCCAGCCGCCAACCCCACAATCCGAAACTGATCTGGGTACTGAGTGACGATATCTAAAGTCTGAGTACCAATTGAGCCGGTAGAACCAACAAGAGTTATAGCTTTCACAATTGCTTAAGGATGTACAGATAACTCTCACTATAAATTGCTGGGGACTCATTCAGAACAGCGATCGCCATAATCCATACTGCTTTTTGGGAAGTATATTTACTAGAAAGCAACTATAAATTTAGTATAATATTAGACTAAATTTATAATAGTTAATCCTTAAAATGAGCAAACTTGAGAGTATAGAAAATTTACTGCTAATTTTAATCCATTTCAGTGTAGTATTTTACATCAAGGTATTGCCAACATAGGTAAAACAATATATTCAGACAAGCTCATGGTGACAGTTCAGATATTGCTCAGAAAAGTTTTAGGGAAAAATAATAGTTTCTTTCCCGTAGGGATGTGGTTTCTCAGTCGAGTAATTATCTGGACTACCATGTTATTGGTTACACCAAACCTGTCTGCATCATCCAATTGGCACTGGGGAATTTTTGACGCTTGGGATGGCATACATTATCGAGCGATCGCCACTACTGGATATGAATTTATCAATGATGGCAAACAACATAACTTAGCTTTCTTTCCCCTTTTTCCCTTCAGCATCAGGGTGTTAATGAAGCTAGGCTTATCCTTTGAAGTCGCAGGACTTGTGATCAATAACTTGGCATTTTTGGCAGCCCTTTACTATTTGCACTTATGGCTAAAAGAGTGTTACGGCACAAAAATTGCTCAGTGGGGTACTGCTGTGCTTTGTTGCTATCCAGCCTCAATGTTTACTGGAGTAGTTTATACTGAGGGATTATATTTATTTTTAAGCACAGCCACCTTACGGGCTTTTGATCAAAAACAATATCGCTGGATGGCACTTTGGGGCGCAATGGCAACGGCTACACGTCCTACAGGGTTAGCTTTGATACCCGCATTAATTATCGCATCAGTCAAAGAACGTAGAGGTGCGATCGCATATATTGCTAGCTTGTCCACTGCCACAGGTGTATTATTATTTAGTCTCTACTGTGCCATACGATTTCACGACCCTCTAGCCTTTATCGCTGCCCAACGCGGCTGGCGGCCTTCTTTGGGATTTGATTGGCAGGGTTGGTTAAATATGCTGATGCAAATTGCCGTAGGGGCTAAAAATTGGCATTTTGGCTGGGTAGAAAATTCATCGGGCTTTATTAACGATCCTTGGCATCCCCTAATTTTTAGTGTAATTACTGGGGGCGGTTATTGTTTATACTACTTCCGTAAATCTCTGACCTCTGCAAAGATAGTCTACGGCTTTTATGCTTTAGTTTTATTGTTGCTGATCTGGGCAAATATAGATTTAATCAATCAATTACTTAATGCTTTGATGGTTTTGGGTGGTAGTTATCTTTTGTGGTGTTGCCGTCAACAACTCACCCCAGTCACTGTCATCTATGGTTTTTGTGGTGTCGGATTGCTGTTAGCCTCTGGAGGTACTATATCCTTAAGCCGTCTTGCTTACGGCATAGTGCCTTTGAGTGTAGCAATCGGTATGTTAGTATCTCGCCATCCTCGTTTGGGATCTTTCATCTTGGGTTTATTCGTAGCATTACTTGGCAAGTTAGCTGTGGGATTTGCTCAAGAACAATGGGTGGGTTGACATTTTTTTGCCATCAAAGGTATTCAATTAGATACAAGCAAGATGAGGATTGATTAGCTGCCTCATTCTCTCCACAACTTCGTAAAAATATCGGTTTTTGGGTGCATGGAAAAACAACTACATAAGTTAAGGTCTGTTGCTTGGATGATTGGCGTGAGTACCTTAATTCTATTTACGGCTAGCAGTCTCAGACACGCTTTATTTCAATCAACAGCTTTGGATTTAGCTGTCTTTGATCAATGGGTATATCTAGCTAGTCAAGGGCTACCACCCATTTCATCATTTTTTGGATTTCATCTCATAGGAGATCATGCGGCTTTTATTTTGTATGCGATCTCACTGCTATACAAGATTCATCCTGACGTACATTGGCTATTTGCCATTCAGGCGATCGCCCTGGCAGTTGGAGTATTACCTATATACGCTTTAAGTGTACAAGCTGGCTTATCTGTTGCTTATACACGAGCAGTTTGTCTTTCTTACTTACTGTATCCGGCTTTATTTAATATCAACTTTTTTACTGATTTCCGTCCAGAGGCGATCGCAGTTCCGGCATTATTATGGGCAATGTGGGCAGGAATCGGTGGACGCACTTGGCAGTTAATTTTAGCCGTAGTTTTCGTTTTAATTTGCAAAGATATTTTGAGTTTAACCATAGTTGCTTTAGGCATTTGGCTATTTTTAGTTCCGCTCCGTCGTTGGTATGGACTTGGATGTATCTTTACTGGGGTAATTTGGTATTTAACCACAATTAGTTATCTTGTTCCCATGCTACGAGGTGGTCAAGCAGGTGGGGTTGTATTTTTTGGTTCTCTTGGTGATACCCCTACACAAATTCTTTGGAATATTATTACTAACCCTGGATTAATTTTAGGTAAGTTCTTTTTCCCTGAAACCATATTTTATTATTTTCTGCTTATCTTGCCAGTGATCATTGGATTGCATTGGCAAAAAACAATAACAATTGTGCCGGCTTTACCAATGCTACTACTTAATATTCTTTCTGATTATTGGGCGCAGCGAGATTTAATTCACCATTATTCATTGGCAATTTTCCCCTTTATTATTGTGTGGCTAGTTTACTCAATTAAGCAGTACCAACAAGAACAAAAAAGGTATTGGTTGAAACCACGTTATTTAATTATTTGGTCTATGATTGCTTTTTTGGCATTGGCTAAGTATGAGTTTTTTATCACGCGTTATCTTACAAGCCTGCCAAATCTCAACTCTCTCCATACTGCCGTGAGTTTAGTTACAACTACCGAAGGTGTTTTAACAACAGCAAAAATCGCCCCACATTTAAGCCAGCGTCAGATAATTAAACTTATAGATAGCTCGACATTAGAATCTTTTCAAGACAGTAATTTAAATTTTAAATATATACTTTTAGATTTATTTAATTTAGAACAAAAATCGGAATTTTATCCTAGTTTAGTTCAAAAAATTCAAAATAGTGCTTCATTTAAGCTGACATATCAAAAAGATAAAGTCTATTTATTTATTAAGCAATAATTATTGATCAGCTTTTAGGATAAATCAAGGTAAATTCTTCAGAATTACCAAGAATTTGGGAATTAGGTAAATTGATTGTTTGCAAAGTTGCGTTGTCTAAAAGTAAATAAGATTTATCCGCCCACATTTGTTTTAGAGTTGATGAAGATGCTGCAATAACTTGGCAATCGCAGTAAAAATCTAAACTAGGGCGGCTATAAGCAAAAGAAGTATAAATTTTTGTTTGTGGTAAAACATTGGCACGAATTAATGCAGCCACTGGTTTAACTGGGAAAGCTTCGTTTAATTCCCAAATCCAAGATTGTGAACTCATCAACATTGCTAAAACTAGATACATCCCAGCGAATAAAACTGGAATAAAATTGCGATCGCCTCTACTCACCAACCATGCGACAATACCCATACTGATAGCTAGAACAATACTCATCACTATTAACACAGGCTGAGGATCAGCTATGGCGAAGTAAACGCAACCTCCTACACCTGCAATAGACAACAAAACAAATATTACCGTCCAAATTCTGCCTTGAATATGTCGATTTTCCCAAACTTCGCTGAGTTCTGCACCAACTGCTAAAGCTAAAAATGGATACACAGGTATCACATACCAGGGGAGTTTTGTTTTCATTAGAGAAATAGTTACTAAATATACTACTGTGCCTACAAGCACCAAACACCCCCAAGTAGTATGACGCTGTTTCCCAGCTAGATAAAACCCTCCAGGTAAAAATAATAGCCAGGGAAAACCATATTTGAGTATCTCAATTAAATAGTACCAAGGACGTCCAGTATTACCATCTACAGTTTGTGTGAGTCTGTCGAAAGTTTGTGATTGCAAATTGATTTGTAAAAAACTATCGCCATAATGCTGCCATTGCGCAATATACCAAGCGATCGCAGGTATTATTCCTAATAATATTCCTATCCATAAATAAGGATTTTTCCACAAACTTAATTGTTTATTCACTAAGAGAAATAAACAGATAATTCCCCCCAATAGTAAAACTATCATTCCTTTAGTGAGTGCAATCAGTCCTAAACCAAACCCCACACCTAAAGCATAGCGTGGGTTTTTACGTGCTTTGAATAGACAAAACAGCACTAGTAAGAAAAAAGTAACTAGCGCACCATCCAGCATTGCCAACCTTCCATGACGTACCACAGGCAACATTGTCATGTAAACTAAGGCAGCAAATAAAGCTGGTAACTTAGCTGGGAAAATTAATCTTCCCAGTGAGAAAAGCAAAGGTACGCCTAAAGCCGTTAATACTGCACCAGGTAAACGTGTTGTCCATTCATTGACACCACCTAAAGAATAAGCCCAAGCTATCAGTAAATGTATCAAGGGTGGTTTGTTATGATACGGTTCTCCTACCAAAGTTGGATAAAGCCAACCCATAGAACCAAGGGGCGATCGCCAAATTTCACGGGCAACTTGTGCTATTGTTGCTTCATCCCAATCACGTAAGGGTGAGTTACCCAAGCATATTAGCCACAGCAGTATAGATAACACGCACAAGCTTAAGAGCCATTCTTTTTCTCGGAATGGACGCATATAAAACAGTCTAGATAATGTTTTTATGATTCAAACTTTAAACTTTCAGCCAGTGAATTTCAGTAATTATACGGTAACAGTATATATGTAATTTTAATATTAATAATGTAATAGCTTACATTAATTAGAGATTTCCCACATAATTTGTTAAACGACTGACTATTGAATATCTCAGTTACCTATCTTCATAGACAAAATTAAATATTTAATAACATACTTTTACAAAAAGGATGAAAAAGTATATGGATTAACTAATGCAAAAGTCTTTTCCATGAGAAACTATCCCCAGAAGAGTGCAGTCTATATGTTTGATCTGGAATCAAATTGGGCATTCAGACAACTAAAAATTTAATTTTTTCTTAAATTGGTTGCAATCCTATTAAATATTAAAATGCTCATTATTCTTGGGAGTCTACTAGATGTTCTAGCATAACAATACTAATTTCACGAGAATAAATAACATAAATATCTCATTTTATGTTGAAGACATATGTTAAGGTATGATGCTTATTTTGCCTATACGGAATTATACTTCTAGGTTAAATGTATAAAAAGTTATTAAAACACACAGATTAATTACCAAAACTAAAGGAACAAAAATTAAAGGTTTTATTCTTCATGAGTTAATCTAGCTAGTTTTCAACAGGCTCAACAATTCTCAAGAGACTATATGGATTAAGTATCCAAATTCGGATGCTATTGCGTAAATTGGCAGCTAAGACAGCTAGAATTTAATTTTTAGATTTCTGTAAATCTGTATTCAAAGTTTCAGGATTATTCAAAATTACCTGAGTATCTACATATTGGTATTGTGTTGTGTTAAAAATCACCACTTTAAGGTGATTGATGGTTAGAACCTTGGAGGAGCTAGGAAGTGGAAAACAACAAGCAGTTGCTATGGCCGCAAGGAATATTAGTTGCGCTGTTTGCTTTAAGTGTAAGTTTGAGTGTTGGTTTGATGATGTTGGTTAAACCAAATACTTCAGATGCTCAAATTAGACAAAGCCTAAATGCCAATACTCTACCTGTGCCTGCTGCCAAAATAGGAACTCAGAGGCGCATTGAAGGATTAAAAGAAATCATGCTGACAAGTTGGCAACAACAGGCACAGGTTAAGGGTTTTTCTTATGCTTTGTCGCCACACTTTCAAGGAGCAACTATTAAGTCAGCACAACTCAGTCAGGGTCAAAAAGTGATTGCCTTGACTTTTGATGATGGGCCTTGGCCTGAATCTACAGCACAAGTGCTAGATATCCTCAAACAAAACAACATCAAAGGGACATTTTTCGTTGTTGGGCAAAATATCAAGAATTATCCAGACCTACTTAAGCGCGTAGCTGCTGAAGGTCATGTAATTGGTAATCACACTTGGCATCATCGGTATCATTTCATGAATGCCCAGGTAGCTGCTTATGAAGTAGCTAATACAACAGACCTGATTTATAAAGTCGCTGGTGTAAAAACAAATTTGTTTCGACCACCTGGAGGAATCATGACCAATGGGGTGGCTAATTACGCAAGAAATAGTAAATACGCCATTATTATGTGGTCTTCTGACTCAATTGATTACTCGCAGCCTAGAGTCCCAAATTTAATTAATAATGTTTTTAGATCGGCAAAACCTGGTGGAATTGTGCTAATGCACGATGGTGGTGGGGATCGTTCCCAAACTGTACAGGCTTTACCTGGAATCATTGCCAAGTTTCGCAACCAAGGCTATAGCTTTGTAACTGTTCCAGAACTTTTAGAAATGCAAGATAAAGATCAAAAAATGATTGCTAATAAAAGA
>NZ_JAYGGZ010000028.1:37648-66392 GCF_034931465.1 Anabaena sp. UHCC 0399
TAATTCGTAATATAAAAGAGACGCGATATTTCGCATCTCTCTACAAAAATATATGGCAATTTTAAATCGCATTGGTATTAGTCATTAGTCACTATTAACTGACTAATGACTAATGACTATACTGAACTCAGATGTTTTTCTGGTACAGCTTGAGGATTGGCTTCTAAACTATCAGCCTCGGAAGGAGGTACTAGTTGCCAGAACTTAGGCAAGAATGCTGACCAATTTTGCAAGATGAGTTCGGCTTTGGCTGAATCTGTACGTTCTGCATGGGCTTTGATTAAATCTTTTAGCTGCTTCTCTCCTGCGGCTGTCATTACCCGTTGGATTTTGACAATTTCTTTGTTGACTAACTCTGGGAATGAGTCATTTTCATCCAAGAAATATGCTAGTCCACCAGTCATGCCGGCTGCTACGTTCCGTCCTACTTTACCCAGAACCACAATTACGCCACCTGTCATGTATTCACAGCAGTGATCCCCAGCACCTTCAATCACTGCTACGCCTTTGGAGTTGCGAACAGCAAAGCGTTCTCCTCCTAAACCATTAGCAAATAACACTCCACCTGTAGCACCGTAAAGGCAAGTGTTGCCTACAATCACGTTTTGTGATGGGTCATAGGTAGAATCGGCTGGTGGTTTAATGATAATTTCGCCACCGTGCATTCCTTTGCCTACGTAGTCGTTGGCTTCTCCCTCTAGGGTCAAAATCATGCCAGGTAGGTTAAAAGCACCAAAGCTTTGTCCAACGCTACCAGTGAAGTTGAGGTTAATTTGCCCTTCAAAGCCACTATCACCGTATTGAGAAGCGATCGCACCTGCTAATCTTGCTCCTACTGTTCTGTCAGTATTGACAATAGCTAAAGTCTTACTAATTGTAGATTGGTTATGAATCGCGGCTTGGATTGCTGGATCACCAAGTATTTGGTCATCTACAACTGGGCCGTTGCTGTGAACTTGTTCATGCACTAACCAGCTACGGTTGGCTTTGGTATCTGGTAGTTGCAGCAAACAATTGAGGTTGAGTGATTGGGTTTTGGTGAGTTTTGCACTTGTCCGCGTTGTCAGTAAATCGGCGCGTCCAGTGATTTCTGACAAGGAACGATAACCTAATCTTGCCAATAAACTCCTAACTTCCTCAGCGATGAAGAAGAAGAAGTTAACTACGTGTTCTGGGATACCTGTAAACCGCTTCCGCAGTTCTTCTTTTTGGGAAGCTACACCTACAGGACAGTTATTGGTGTGGCAAATTCGCGCCATAATACAACCTTCAGCAATCATGGCGATTGAGCCGAAACCAAATTCTTCTGCACCCATCAATGCAGCCATCAAGACATCCCAGCCAGTTTTGAGTCCGCCGTCTACACGTAACAGGACGCGATCGCGTAGGCTATTTTCCATTAAGACTCGATGTACTTCACTCAGTCCCAATTCCCAAGGTGAACCAGCGTGCTTAATGGATGAGAGAGGAGATGCACCTGTACCGCCATCATGACCAGAAATCTGGATGATATCGGCGTTAGCTTTCGCAACACCAGCTGCGATCGTGCCAATGCCAATTTCTGCCACTAGCTTCACTGATACCTGGGCTTTAGGATTAATTTGGTGCAGGTCAAAAATTAACTGCGCTAGGTCTTCAATGGAGTAAATATCATGGTGCGGTGGTGGTGAAATCAAGGTCACACCAGGCTTAGAACGCCTCAACATGGCAATGTAAGGACTCACCTTTGGCCCTGGTAGTTGTCCGCCTTCCCCTGGTTTTGCACCTTGGGCGATTTTAATTTCGATTTGCTTCGCACTGGCTAAATACCCAGGCGTAACACCAAAGCGTCCTGATGCAACTTGCTTGATGGCACTAGAAGCGGTGTCACCATTGCGTAAGCCTTTCAGGTGGGGAAGGGTGGGTGAGTGTCCAGATACGTCTACATCACTGAGGACTTTGTAACGTACGGGGTCTTCACCACCTTCGCCAGAGTTGGACTTACCACCTAAACGGTTCATGGCGATCGCTAGAACTTCATGGGCTTCTCGTGACAACGCACCCAAGGACATTCCACCAGTACAGAAGCGTTTGACTATATCGCTAACTGACTCAACTTCTTCTACAGAGATGGGAGTGCGATCGCTTTGGAAGTCCAGCAAGTCGCGCAAGGCTGTGACTGGTCTACCTTGGAGATGCTGCTTATAAACTTCGTAATGGTCGTACAGCTTGCTATCTACAGCTTTATGCAGTGCTTTGGCTAGTTCTGGGCTGTTCATGTGGTACTCACCACCAGGACGGTAGTTGACAAACCCTAGATTTTCTAACTTTTTAATTGTCAGTTCGGGGAAAGCCTTGCAGTGGAAGGTAAGCACTTCTTGGGCTAACTCACTCACACTCAAGCCGCCAATGCGGGAGGTTGTACCCTGGAATCCCAGTTGTAATAAATCTCCACCAATCCCAATAGCTTCAAAGATTTGTGCTGCTTGGTAGCTAGCAAGGAGAGAAATTCCCATTTTCGAGAGAATTTTCAACAGACCCGATTCTACAGCTTTGCGATAGTTGGCGATCGCCTGCTCTAAGCTAATGGCTTTGAGTTTACCCCGTTCCATGAAACTTTGGGTTTTGGGTTCATACCACCAATCGCAAACGGTATTCAACGCCATGTAAGGACAGACAGCACCTGCACCATAGCCAATTAAACAAGCAAAGTGGTGTGTACTCCAGCACTGGGCGGTATCGACAACGAGGGAGGTTTTCATCCGCAACCCTTCCCGAATTAGGTGATGGTGTACTGCACCTACTGCTAACAAGGGGGGAATGTAGCTATATTCGGAAGTAATCCCACCATTGGCGCGATCGCTTAAGATTAAAATTTTCGCCCCGGCGCGGACTGATTCGGCCGCTTGTTTTTGTAAAGCCTGCACTGCATCTTGCAATCCTGTTGGGCCGTTAGCGATCGCAAACAGTGTTGATAAATCAGCCGTGGCAAATCCCGACAGCTTCATTGCGTCTAATTCTGCTTCTGTTAAGACTGGCGACTCCAGTTTTAGTCTTCTAGCAAATTCTGGCTTTGGTTCTAATAAGTTACCTCTCTCACCCAGTTCCACCTTCAAAGACATCACTAACTTTTCTCGCAATGGGTCAATTGCGGGGTTAGTGACTTGGGCGAAACGCTGTTTAAAGTAGTCATACAGCAGGTGAGGTTTATCTGACAGCACCGCTAAAGGAATATCATCCCCCATACAGAAGGTTGGTTCTGCACCGTTGCTAGCCATTGGTTGAATCACCATTTCCACATCTTCGGTGTTGTAACCAAAGGCGAGTTGATGACGTAGCAGGATTTGTTTGTCAATGGTGTTGGTGGTCAAATGTCCATTTTCGGTGGCTTTATGACCATTACCGTTGCCATTGATGGCTGAAGACTGACCCACAATTTCTTTGAGGTCTTGGCGGTACTGTTTCAGCCATTCGCCGTAGGGATGTTTTTCGGCTACACGCTGCTTAATTTGCCAATTTTTGAGGACTTCGTGGTTGACTAAATCCACAGCAATCATTTGCCCAGGGCCTAGTCTGCCTTTTTCCACAATGTTGGCTTCAGGGAAGTCTACTACACCCGCTTCCGAAGCCACCACAATGTAGTCATCTTTGGTAATAACGTAACGGGCGGGTCTTAAACCATTGCGATCTAAGGTTGCGCCAACTTTTTGTCCATCGCTGAATACTAACAGTGCTGGCCCGTCCCAGGCTTCTTGCAGACCACTGTAATATTCGTAAAAATCAACAATTTCAGGATGGTTAGCTAAAGATGGTTGATTTTGATAAGCTTCAGGCACCATAATCATCAAGGCTTCTTCTGGCGATCGTCCTGAACGCACCAATAACTCCATGACGTTATCTAAGGTAGCGGAGTCACTGCTATTAATATTAGCTACCGGCTTGAGGTCTTCTGTGCGATTTCCCCAAATGGGATGATTGAGGCTAGCTTCCCGTGCCATCATCCAGTTAATGTTACCCAACAAGGTATTAATTTCACCGTTATGACCCAACAACCGCATTGGTTGCGCTAGAGGCCACTTCGGCATTGTATTGGTACTAAAGCGGCGGTGATAAACAGCAAAAGCACTCTTATATGCTGGATTTTGTAAATCTTGATAGAATTCTCCTAAAATCGCAGAACGCACCATGCCCTTATAAACAATTGTGCGGCTAGATAAGGAACAGATATAAAATTCTTCAGCGAAATTTTTAGCAGCTTTAAATATGCGTTTACGAGCAATATACAGTTGTCTTTCTAGTTCATCACAGCTTTTTTCAGATTGCAGAAAAACTTGTTCAATCTGGGGTTGATTTGCTCTTGCTTGTACTCCCAGTAAATCTGGTTGTATTGGTACTACTCGCCAGCCCAGTACAGTTAATTTTTCTTCAGTGGCTATTTTCTCAAAAGTAGCTTTAGCTTTTTTTGCGACTTCTACATCTTGGGGTAAAAATATCATCCCCACCGCCATATTGCTATGAGATGAAAAGTCTATTTCTTCTTGAGAATATTCTGTTTGCAACAATTCCCAAGGAATCGCCGTTAAAATCCCAGCCCCATCACCAGAGTCTTGATCTGCACTACAACCACCCCGATGTTCTAAACAGGCTAACGCTACTAAAGCCTTGGCCACAATTTCGTGGCTGTCCTGATTTTGACGATGAGCAATAAAACCTACACCACAGGCATCTCGTTCTTCTACTAACCACCTTTGCCCTTGGTAGGTATCCCCTGATTTCATATTTGCTGTGATTTCTTGGTTTAGATTCATCGGTTGATCATTCATAGCCTATTCCTGAGATGTCCTGAGATGTTGAGTCACGAACTTCGCCACTGCTGGTGAGCAAAACTCCTAAATTTCGTGCTGCATAGATACATCAAAACCACCGAAATTTAGAGAAAAAAAATTTTAACTTCGGTTTTTAAATTTACCCAGGTTAAAATTTTGACATTATTGCTTATGTGTTTATCCTAATTTTAGACAAAAGATTTTTATCTTGACATGACGCTTCTATTGTGAAAGTAGGTATTTTCTCAATTTTTGTTCTCTGGGAAATATACTTTTCAGACAGAGAATATCTTTAGGATCAAAGAACAAAATTCTCATTAAACGCTTCACTGCTTGACAGACAGAAAAAATCCTGATTTAGTAGCAAAATCAGCGTATTACACTATAGACCCATTTGCAATTCCTAAGTATTTTTGTTTTTGGTCAGAGTTTTACTAATAATTTTCTGCCACAAAAATATATATGCTGTTTAAAACTTACTAAAGTAGTAACAGCAGGAAATATTCTTTTGAGGGTCTACTATTTTAATCCAAATTTGACTACCAAGAATATTTGTCTATAGCTTGGTTATCATCACTGCTAGTTAAAGCCTTTGGTTATAGTGGTTTTAGCGGCAAAATTGCTAAGTGTAATCTATAAGAGATGACTAGCCAAAATATAGGCTATCACGTTTCGGCTAAAAATGAATCATTATTTTTTAAGATTTCCAGACAATTAGTTAACCTCTAAATTGGGTGATAATTTTCAAAAGTACCTATCTATACGTATTTGGGCAAAATTAAATTTATACGTCGAGATAGGGAACAGAAAACAGGGAACAGAATGTCTGGGGATTAAATAAATTATGGTAAAAATGCCAAATTATTGCCGACAGCACAATCATTGTCTTATTGCCAAAAAGTTGAACTATCGCTTATTTCAGACGACTGTATCGCCATTATTGGCGATCGCACTATGTTTGTCTGCTACCAATATCACCAACGCCCAGAAATCCCCACAATTGACTTCACAGTCGCCCATATCTCCAACAGATCGGCAAATACCTGCTGGTAGCCAAATTTCCCTGAATGGTCGTACATTATCAGGTGCTTGGTTGCAAAGACGGGAAGGCACAAATCCAGTTAAAACATACATTAGTGATGCGGCTCTGAACCAACTCATAGGCGTAGACTTATTAAGTAGTAATAACCCTGCTAGACAACCCATAGAGTGGTTTTCCTCAAATACTAATCAATTAGTTCTAGCCACCCATCTACTGAGAGGATATCGTTATCTCGATGTCACAAGTTTTTCGCAAAACGCAGGATGGCAGATGCAAGTGCAAGGAAACACTCTAGTAATTGCCACACCCAAAGCGCAAGTCAAAAATATTCGTCAAAGTCTAAATCCAGCAGTCGTGACCAATGTCACCCCGCTAAAAACAGCTCGCATTGTTTTAGACTTAGACCGTTCTACCCCCTGGCAAGTGAAGCAAGGACTACCAATTAAAACTCTCCTGGATGATCCAAATGCGCCTACTCCCAATAGTTCTGCACCAGTTAACAGGGAATGGACAATTATCTTAGATGCGATCGCAGATGCTAGTTTAATTCAACGCTACACTCCCTTACCCCCATCAGTACCAAATCTACTCAAACAATCATCACCAAAACCAGATTCTGAGGCGTTAATTCAAAAAGTAGAGATTGTAAATAATCAAACGATTATTACTCTCAGTGTTCCCTTAGATTTGTCTCCTCAAATTACCACTATCAATAACCCCGATCGCCTAGTCATTGATCTGCGTCCCGATGCCCTCAAACCACGAGATATTAACTGGGCAACAGGATTACGCTGGCGACAGCAGTTTGTAACATTAGGACAAGACCGCTTTGGGATAGTTTGGTTAGAAGTTAATCCCCGGAGTGTTGGGTTAGCAATAAAACCAATTTGGGCAGCACCTAATACCCTAATTGGTACAGCCCCCTTAATTCAAAAAGCCCAAACAAACCTAGCTGTAGCAGCAATTAATGCTGGTTATTTCAACCGCAATAATAGATTACCCCTAGGTGCAATTCGTCGGGATGGTCAGTGGTTATCTAGTCCCATTCTTAACCGAGGTGCGATCGCTTGGAATGATGCTGGACAATTTTACTTTGGTCGCCTTACTTTACAAGAAACTTTAACTACATCTAGTAATTTGCGATCGCCGATTTTATTTCTCAACAGTGGCTATGTACAGAATGGTATTGCTCGTTACACTCCGGCTTGGGGTCAGAATTACACATCGTTAACAGACAACGAAAGGGCTTTTATCGTCCAAAACAACAAAATTACTAATCAGTTAGCAGGAGATAAAGCTGGTCAAACCAACTTTCCTATTCCTCCTGGTAGCTACTTACTAGTGTTACGTGGCACTGCTACCGCACTAGCATCACAGTTACTCATCGGTACTGATGTGCAGATTACAAGTGCTACTACTGCCCCTGAGTTTAATCGTTACCCCAACATCATGGGAGCAGGGCCATTGTTGTTACAAAATGGGCAAATTGTCCTTGATGCCAAAAGCGAACAGTTCAGTAATGCCTTCATTAATCAAAAAGCTAGTCGTAGCGCAATCTGCACAACCGCAAATAATCACCTAGTAATTGCGGCTGTACATAACCGTGCGGGTGGGGCTGGCCCGACTTTAGCAGAACACGCCCAATTAATGAAACTGTTAGGCTGTGTAAATGCCCTCAACTTAGACGGTGGAAGTTCCACAAGTCTTTACCTAGGCGGGCAACTACTCGACCGTTATCCCAATACTGCTGCACGTGTACACAACGGGATTGGCATTTTTCTCCAATCTCGGTAAGTAGAGAACGGGGCAATTCAATTTTAAATTTTGGATTGACGCTAATCCAAAATCTAAAATCCAAAATCCAAAATTTCTCAGTTCCTCTTTAAAGCTGAGAATAAGCTGCCATCAAGCTTAATGAAGAATTGGTGTAGACAATATAGTTTGAGCAGAGATTATTGATCCACAAAAGTTTTGCTTTGCTATGTTTAGCAAGGTAAAACTAAATTGCTGATTTTCACGGTTGCAAAATTGCCCAAAAGTTTTCCATCAATTATTTAAAAGTAATGACGGTTTGTATATGTCTTCAAATGAGGTAACTATGGCTCAACATCCAGAAAATACTAAGACTAACACTTTATCCTTGCCTACAGCGATCGCGAACCGGAGTATTGCGGCAACTGAACTACGTCCTTGGGGTGCTTTCACCGTTTTAGAAGAAGGACGCGGCTACAAAATTAAGCGGATCGAAGTCAAGCCTGGACACCGCCTTAGCCTGCAAATGCACCACCATCGTAGTGAACACTGGATTGTTGTTTCTGGAACTGCTAGGGTAGTTTGCGGTGATCAAGAAATATTACTTGGTAATAATCAGTCAACATACGTACCCCAGTGTACATCTCACCGTCTAGAAAATCCTGGAGTCATTCCCTTGGTACTGATTGAAGTCCAAAATGGTGAATATTTAGGTGAAGATGATATTATTCGCTACCAGGATGATTATGCCCGTACTGCCAATTAATACCCATATATTATTGCTGTTATCACTTTGAGTTAACAGTAATATTTCGCAAACCATTTAAATTCAGAACTCCAATCTTCAGTCCCTACCTATTTGTCGGTGGGGACAAATCAATTCAAAAATCACAACTCAGCACTCAGCACCAGCTAAACGCCGCGCTACCGCTAACACAACTCAGCACTCAGCACTCACAACTCAGCACCGGCTAAACGCCGCGCTACCGCTAACAGCACTCACAACTCAGCACCGGCTAAACGCCGCGCTACCGCTAACAGCACTCACAACTCCCCTCAAGATTATTGTTCTTTTTGAACTATTGATGATTGCAGCTCAGTCATCTGTAATAATTAGGTATAGTGTTTTCAATTGCCTCAACTAGTTTCATGATTCATTTAAGCCCAGCCGCCGTCAGTGAAATCAGTCGCTTACAGGCAAAACAGCAACCAAACACACATTTTAGGTTAGCTATTAAACCCGGTGGCTGTTCTGGTTGGTTTTACGATATGTCTTTTGATGAAAAAATCAACTCAGGCGATCGCCTTTTTGACATTGACAGTTTTCAAGTGGTCATAGATGCTGAAAGTTGTAACTACGTTGATGGTCTAGCAATAGACTATTCCGAGGATTTAATGGGGGGTGGTTTTCGCTTTCATAATCCCCAATCCGTTGCTACCTGTGGCTGTGGCAACTCCTTTTCCACCACTACACCATCTTTGTTTTAACAAAAAAATTAAAAATAATATGAAAAGTTTGACATAAAAACACAAAAAAAGCTATAATCAGGATTTGTTAAAACTTAGACTAGCAAGCAGCTTCACGCGCTGTAACTCATGCCAACAATACAGCAATTAATACGTAGTGAACGCGAAAAAGCGCGTCAGAAAACCAAGTCCCCTGCTCTAAAACAATGCCCTCAACGCCGGGGTGTTTGTACTAGAGTATACACGACCACACCTAAAAAACCTAACTCTGCTCTACGAAAAGTAGCAAGGGTAAGACTAACCTCTGGGTTTGAAGTAACAGCTTACATTCCCGGAATTGGTCACAATTTACAAGAACACTCAGTTGTAATGATTCGTGGTGGTCGGGTTAAGGATTTACCTGGTGTCAGATACCACATCATTCGCGGCACTTTGGATACAGCCGGAGTTAAAGACCGCAAACAAGGTCGTTCCAAGTATGGAACTAAGCGACCAAAAGAAGGGAAAAAATAAGACAAGTGATTAATCGTAATCTATTGCGATTAGTCCCTTGACTCAAAAGCGTCCAGATTGCATAACAACTGATTATTCCCTTGTTCTGAAACAGAAATAATTATTTATTAAGTGTCTGTTTCCAGAAATTACTCCAGCTTATTCCCCAAATCTACACTCAGCGAGCAAGTGTAGTTAAAAATTCAAAACGCTGTAAGCGACAACAGCGTTTTCCTGGGAAAACCAGAGTAAAAAGACGTTGTCGCTTTGTTATTCCAGTTGTTCAGGATACAAGTCTATAAAATTAGGGTGATTGCAACCGTAAAGCAATTCTTTGCGGAATCGCATCTGTAGCTACCAAAGCGCAGGAAAGCCCCTGTCTGATAGCATATAATTTCGTTGCCAAATCCGAATTAAGGGTAAAGTATGTCTCGTCGTGGTGTTATTCAAAGGCGGCCAGTTCCGCCTGACTCTGTATACAACAGTCGGCTTGTAAGTATGATCATCCGACGGATAATGCGTCATGGTAAAAAATCACTTGCTGCCCGCATCGTGTATGATGCCTTAAAAACTGTAGAGGAACGCACAGGCACTAATGCACTAGAAGTATTTGAAAGAGCAGTGCGGAATGCAACACCTCTAGTAGAAGTTAAAGCTCGCCGAGTAGGTGGAGCAACTTATCAAGTACCAATGGAAGTACGTACAGAAAGAGGTACTACCCTCGCATTGCGTTGGTTGGTACAATTTTCTCGATCTAGACCCGGACGGACAATGGCTGGCCGATTGGCGAATGAATTACTAGATGCAGCCAATGAAAGCGGGAATGCTATTCGCAAACGGGAAGAAACACACCGGATGGCGGAAGCAAACAAAGCTTTTGCCCACTATCGTTACTAAGTAAAATGGCGGTATATCGTGCCTTCATAAGCGGTATATCGCGTCCTTACAAAAAAAGACGGTTTTCTCTAAAAGTATAGAATCTTAACAAAGAGTAATATACAAGATATCATGAGGCAAAAACTATAGGAGGCTACTGTGGCACGTACCAACCCGCTAGAGAAAGTACGCAATATTGGTATTGCGGCGCATATAGATGCGGGCAAAACCACGACGACAGAGAGGATATTATTTTACTCTGGAATAATTCATAAAATTGGTGAGGTTCACGAAGGAACTGCTGTAACCGACTGGATGGATCAAGAGCGGGAGAGGGGAATTACCATCACTGCTGCGGCGATTAGTACCAGTTGGAAAGATTATCAAATTAACATTATCGATACGCCGGGTCACGTAGACTTCACAATTGAAGTTGAACGTTCAATGCGGGTTTTGGATGGTGTAATTGCGGTATTTTGTTCAGTGGGTGGTGTACAACCCCAATCAGAGACAGTATGGCGGCAAGCAGACCGTTACAAAGTGCCTCGGATCGCCTTCATCAACAAGATGGATCGTACAGGAGCGAACTTCTATAGAGTTCACGAGCAAATGCGCGATCGCCTGCGGGCAAATGCCATTGCCATTCAACTACCAATTGGTAGCGAAAACGACTTCAAGGGCATTGTAGACTTGGTGAGTAAGCGTGCATACATTTACAACAATGACCAAGGTACAGATATCGAAGAAACAGATATCCCAGCCGATTTAAAAGAGCAAGTCGAAGAGTATTACACCAAGCTGGTGGAAGCAGTATCAGAAACCGATGACGCTCTGATGACTAAGTACTTCGATGGTGAAGCACTGACAGAAGAGGAAATCAGGTCTGCCCTGCGGAAAGGTACAATCGCTGGCACAATCGTACCTGTACTTTGCGGTTCTGCCTTTAAAAACAAAGGCGTGCAGCTAATGTTAGATGCAGTGGTAGATTACCTACCTGCACCAACAGAAGTACCCCCCATTCAAGGAACACTCCTCAATGGCGACACTGTAGAGCGTCATGCCAATGATGACGAACCCCTAGCTGCTCTGGCATTCAAGATTATGGCTGACCCCTACGGTCGCCTCACCTTTGTTCGTGTTTATTCCGGCGTTCTGAAAAAAGGTAGCTACGTCTTAAATGCTACTAAGAACAAAAAAGAACGGATTTCCCGTTTAGTTCTGATGAAGGCAGATGACCGACAAGATGTAGATGAACTAAGAGCGGGTGACTTGGGGGCTGCGCTTGGCTTAAAAGACACCTTGACAGGAGATACAATTACTGATGAAGGTTCACCAGTAATTCTAGAATCCCTCTTTATTCCAGAGCCAGTGATCTCGGTAGCGGTTGAACCCAAAACCAAGAACGACATGGATAAATTATCCAAGGCTCTGCAATCTCTCTCCGAAGAAGACCCAACCTTCCGCGTCAACGTTGACCCAGAAACTAACCAAACGGTAATTGCAGGGATGGGAGAACTCCACCTAGAAATCCTCGTAGACCGGATGTTACGTGAATTCAAAGTGGAAGCGAACGTCGGTGCGCCACAAGTAGCTTACCGAGAAACGATTCGGAAAACTGTCACCAACGTGGAAGGTAAGTTCATCCGCCAAAGTGGTGGTAAAGGTCAATACGGTCACGTTGTGATCAATTTGGAACCAGGAGAACCCGGTACTGGCTTTGAATTCGTCTCTAAAATTGTCGGTGGTGTAGTACCTAAAGAGTACATAGGCCCCGCCGAGCAAGGTATGAAAGAAAGCTGTGAATCTGGTATTTTAGCTGGATATCCACTAATTGACGTGAAAGCAACGCTAGTTCATGGCTCTTACCACGATGTGGACTCTTCGGAAATGGCTTTCAAAATTGCCGGTTCAATGGCACTGAAAGAAGCTGTGCTTAAAGCTTCACCAGTTCTGTTAGAACCTATGATGAAAGTCGAGGTGGAAGTTCCTGAAGATTATATCGGGAACGTCATTGGCGACCTCATCTCCCGCCGGGGGCAGATTGAAAGCCAAAGCACTGAACAGGGACTCGCTAAAGTGGCATCAAAAGTTCCACTGGCGAGTATGTTTGGCTACGCTACAGATATCCGGTCGAAAACTCAAGGGCGGGGTATCTTCTCTATGGAGTTTAGCCACTATGAGGAAGTGCCTCGCAGCGTGGCTGAAACTATCATCGCAAAAAGCAAAGGGAACGCTTAATTAAAAAAGGAAACGAGCATTCATGGCACGCGCAAAGTTTGAAAGGAAAAAACCCCACGTCAATATCGGTACTGTTGGACACGTTGACCACGGTAAAACAACGTTAACAGCAGCTATTACCATGACCCTATCTGCTCTTGGTCAAGCTGAAGGTAAGGGCTACGACCAAATTGACAACGCTCCAGAAGAAAAGGCGCGGGGGATCACAATCAATACAGCCCACGTTGAGTATGAAACTGAAGGTCGCCACTATGCTCACGTAGACTGTCCCGGCCACGCTGACTATGTGAAGAACATGATCACTGGTGCAGCACAGATGGATGGCGGTATTCTGGTGGTTTCTGCGGCTGATGGCCCCATGCCCCAAACTCGTGAACACATCCTGTTAGCCAAGCAGGTAGGTGTTCCTAGCCTAGTTGTCTTTTTGAATAAAGAAGACATGGTAGACGACGAAGAGCTACTAGAGTTGGTGGAATTGGAAGTCCGGGAACTGCTGACTAGCTATGATTTCCCCGGAGATGATATTCCAGTCATTAAAGGTTCTGGACTCCAAGCATTGGAAAAAATGGTCGCTAACCCCAAAACTAAACGGGGTGAAGACAAGTGGGTAGATAAAATCTATGAATTAATGGATGCAGTAGATTCCTACATCCCCACCCCTGAGCGTGATATAGACAAGCCCTTCTTGATGGCGGTAGAAGACGTATTCTCCATCACAGGTCGTGGTACTGTGGCTACTGGTCGGATTGAACGCGGTAAGGTTAAGGTTGGCGATAACGTTGAACTTGTGGGTATTAGAGACACCCGTAACACCACCGTCACTGGGATCGAGATGTTCAAGAAGAGCCTCGATGAAGGTATGGCTGGCGATAACGCTGGTGTACTACTACGTGGTATCCAAAAGGCTGATATTGAACGGGGGATGGTAATTGCTAAACCCGGTTCTATTACTCCTCATACCCAATTTGAAGGTGAAGTATACGTACTCACCGAAAAAGAAGGTGGTCGGAAAACACCCTTCTTCTCTGGCTACCGTCCCCAGTTCTATGTGCGGACAACTGATGTAACCGGCACAATCACCGCCTTCACCTCCGACGACGGTAGCGAAGCGGAAATGGTCATGCCAGGCGATCGCATCAAAATGACAGTAGAATTGATCAACCCAATTGCAATTGAGCAAGGTATGCGCTTCGCAATTCGTGAAGGTGGTCGCACCATTGGTGCTGGTGTTGTTTCCAAAATTGTTAAATAGCACCCCTTTACCCTAATAACTAAGAGCAGAGATGGTAAAATCCTCTCTGCTCTTTTATCTGAAGTAACTTGAGGGACTCCCACTTCCCACTCTCCACTTACTAGTACAGCACGGCAGAAATAAAGATACCATTCTCAACCGTTCAAAACCTTAAAATACAGGACTTTTGACTTTTGATTTTTGACTTTTGACTTCCGCGTAGCGGTACTACTCCCCTAATTAATCAGAACCTGGAAAATTAAAGATGGCAACTCTACAGCAGCAAAAGATCAGAATTCGTTTAAAAGCTTTTGACCGTCGATTATTGGATACATCTTGCGAGAAGATTGTAGACACAGCTAACCGGACTAACGCTACAGCTATAGGCCCTATCCCTTTACCAACAAAACGTAAAATCTACTGCGTATTGCGATCGCCTCACGTAGATAAAGATTCGCGCGAACACTTTGAAACTCGCACCCATCGCCGAATTATCGATATCTACCAACCTTCATCTAAAACCATTGATGCGCTGATGAAACTGGACTTACCATCAGGCGTAGACATTGAAGTAAAACTGTAATTAGTTATTAGTCAATAGTCAAAAAATCCACAGAAGTCAGTTCTTTTGGGAAGAGGGCGCAGTGAAAAGGTTTCCTATTCTTGATAGCACTGCGTAGTAACTAGCACTCAAAAGTCTATAGTTAATAATCCAAAGTCAAAAGTATATTAACTAATGACTATTGACCATTGACTACAGTATGAATATAGACCTAGCCCTGAAGAAATTTATTTCAGGGCTTTTTCTTAGCCATGAAACAGATGATAGAATGTAAACAAATTATGGGTAAATCAAAGAATAATAAATTTTTAAAATTAAATTTATACTCAGGTAACAATGACATCTTCTTCTAGAATTGCAGTTCGTGAACTACCTCTGTTCCCGTTACCCGAAGTGGTTCTGTTTCCCACTCGACCATTACCTCTACACATCTTTGAGTTTCGCTACCGGATCATGATGAATACGATTTTGTCAAGCGATCGCAGGTTCGGTGTGGTAATGGTTGACCCAGTTACAGGCCAAATAAGTAATGTTGGTTGCTGTGCAGAAATTATTCACTACCAGCGTTTACCAGATGATCGTATGAAAATGCTGACCCTGGGACAGCAGAGGTTTCGCGTTTTAGAATACGTTCGAGAAAAACCTTATCGGGTTGGCTTAGTGGAATGGCTAGAAGACCAGCCACCAAGTAAAGATTTACGTCCTTTGGCAACGGAAGTTGAACAACTACTGCGTGACGTGGTTCGACTTTCAGCTAAGTTAACAGAACAAAATATTGAACTCCCTGAAGAGTTGCCTGATTTACCTACCGAGCTATCTTATTGGGTGGCTAGTAATCTTTACGGTGTGGCGGCGGAGCAACAGTCATTACTAGAAATGCAAGATACTGCGGCTCGCTTAGAACGAGAAGCAGAAATTTTGACTACTACTCGTAATCACTTGGCAGCTCGTTCTGTGCTAAAAGATACCTTTAATTCAAAATTATAAGCCGTCACCTATGAACACATATTGGCAGGAATCAAGCTAGTCTGTGAAAAGAGGGAATAGGAAAAAAGTATACAAAAGCAGTATTCTTTCTTTTTACTTTTGCATTAGTCATGACTCCTGGCTAATAACTGGCAGAACATTGTAACTACCAAAGATTTTGAGAACTTCTGTGTGGGTAGTTAGTTCTGCTAAAGCAGATTGCATCTGTGGAGTGTTGACAGCCGCTTCTAAATCAATAAAAAATAAATACTCTCCTAGAGATCGCTTAGTCGGACGAGATTCGATCCGACTAAGGTTAATTCCTATTTGAGCAAATACGTGTAGTGCTTTAACTAATACTCCGGGGACATTAGCAGGTACACTAAAAGCTAAAGAAGTATGACTGGGAGTTTGTAAAGGTAGCTGCTGTGTAATCCCTGTTTCTGCCTGACTGATTACCCAAAAGCGTGTACAATTTTCTGGATAATCGTTAATTTGATTAGCTAATATCGGCAAGTTATAAATTTGAGCCGCTCTATTAGAGGCGATCGCGGCGGCTGTGATATCCTGCTTTAAAGCTTGTAATGCTTCAGTAGTGGAATTGCTGGGAATCAACTTGACATTGCTAAGAAATTCCCCCAACCAATTTTGACACTGTGCTAATGCTTGGGGATGAGAATAAACAGTTTGAATCTCATCTAAATTAGTAGCGCAGGAAATCAACGCATGGGCAATAGGCATCACTAAAGCTGATTGAATTCGTAAACTGTCTAGCTGCCATAATGTATCCATTGTCATCGTGACGCTACCCTCAATAGAATTTTCTACCGGGACAACAGCCAACTGGGTTTGCCCTTGGGCAACGGCTTTTAACGACTGAGCAATACTAGGATAGGGACATAAGATAGTTTCAATATCTGAATTTTGTGTTAGCAATTTAACATAAAAAATAGTGGCTTGTTCTGCGTATGTTCCAGGAGGCCCTAAATGTGCGATCGATATAGTCATCTGTTTATTAGTTATCTGTTCAATTTATAGACTATATCGTGAGTAACCTTTCTTTATTGATCAAAGATAGTGCTTTAATTTGATTTATTGGACTACGTATCAAACCTTTAGGTAGTGTAATTATCAATTTGTACCTGTACAACGGCGTAGGTGCTTGAGCAACTTGTGGAAATTGCTAGTCAAATGTAATCTAAATTAAAAAAAATAAACATAATAAATTAATTAATAATAGAAGTATCAAACCATTACTTCCCGTAACTCATGGCTACCAAGTTCAATGCCTCCCAATCGGTAGAAATTGCTGTACCGCAGCAGCCTATTCCTATTCAGCACTACTTGCGTCAGCCGCAACGTCTAGTTAATGCTTTGGTTGATCAAAGGCGCATTCAGCAACTTTCTGAGGAAGTCTTCCGGCTCAAAATGCGTCCTTTGACTTTTATGTCCCTGAGTATTCAACCCACTGTAGACATGAGAGTCTGGGCAGAATCAAATGGGACAATTTATCTGCGATCGCTAGGCTGTGAAATTCTGGGTTTCGAGTATATTAATCAGCGTTTCTCTCTAAATTTACGCGGGTACTTGTCTCCATACCAACACAATGGTGACACTCGTCTAAGAGGTCAAGCAGATTTAGAAGTACAGGTGGATTTACCACCGCCTTTTTCCTTCACGCCCAAACCAATTTTAGAAACAACAGGGAATGGTTTACTCAAGAGTGTCTTGTTAACAGTTAAGCAGCGATTAACCCATCAACTGTTAGCAGATTATCGCCAATGGGTAATTTCACAAACTCACAATCAAAGTTTAAATAATGACGGTGCTAATTTGCCATTCCTGAATTTAGAGTAAGCCAGATGCGACAGAGGTGTCTGAGTTTGGATTTGTGTCCGAATTTTGGAGAGTGGGGATGGGGGTTTAAGGTTTTTAACCCCCATCCCCCTAAACCTCTATACCGCTAATCTGGCAAGGACGAAAAGACTTGCGGTGTAGGGGGGAAGAACCGTATTTTAGCAGTGCTAACAAATGTTTTTTACTACCATAACCCTTGTTATTCGCTAAGTCATACATGGGATATTTGGTTGCTAAACGCATGATCAAATCGTCACGCCAAACTTTAGCCACAATACTAGCAGCAGCAATGGCGAGCGATCGCTCATCTCCCTTGATGATGGTTTGTTGTGGCACAGGTAAGTCCTTAACCAACTGATTACCATCTATCAAGCAAAGCTCAGGCTGTACTTTTAGCTTGTGTACAGCCCGCCTCATAGCTAATAGAGTTGCTTGCAAAATATTCATTTGGTCAATTTCAGCCGTGGAAGCATAACCAATTTTCCAGTCTGTTGCTAGGCTATAAATTTGTTGCGCCAGCTTAACTCTGCGAACACTAGATAGTTTTTTACTATCTTTAATTTCAGCTGCTGTCAGTTCTGGCAAAGCAGAGGCTGGTAATATAACGGCTGCTGCCACGACAGGGCCGAACAAACAGCCCCGCCCAACTTCATCTACTCCTGCTATCAACCCCGGAATATTTGCAACCGTCGAAGAAAACTCTAGCCAATTAGTTTCCTTTAAAGGCGTTGGCGTTGGCGTAGCCTTTCCTAGAGATGGGCTACACCCCACCATAAGCGATGGCGTTCCGCCCACCGGAGGTGAGTGATCGCAGTACATTAGCACTTTGCTCCGTCTCTAACATACAGACACGTTAACTCTCTTCACTGTCGGAATCAAGCGCGGAAGAACGACGGCGACGGCGACGGTTGGGAGTAGTAGTTGCTTCACTCTCATCCATGCTAGCTCTATCTTCCATGCTAGCTTTATCTTCCATGCTAACTGCCGTTACTGTTGGCTCAGTTACTGTCACCGATAATGATTTGGGTTCTAATTTCAGTTTTGGTGGGCTAAATTCTGTAGTTATTGTTTCAACAACACTTGATCTAGAAGTTTCTTCAGGTGGTGCTGTCGATACTTGCCCTGGCTGAACAATATTAATAATTACAGATTTGGGACTTTTTACTTCCTGTTCTAATTTAATCAGAGGAGAAATCCCCATCAAAGCGAACATATCTTGTTCTGGTTGAGTCATTTCCACAGTCCGAATTTCCGGTGGTTCTACCACGGGTTTAATTGGTTCTGCTTTTGTGATTTTGGTGCGCTCTGCCCTTTCTACCCAACCAGATTTACCTAAATTCGGTGAGGGAATTTCTGGTGTTGTAACCAGTTCTACGTCGTTATCAAGGTCTAAGTCTGATTCATTAATATAGCCTATGGGATTGTGAGTAATTCGGCTTTCATCTTTGCCATTTGCTCCATTGATACCAATCCGGCTACGACGGGTGCGGGTACGACGCTTGTTCTGATCGTTGAGTTCTTGATAGCTGGGATGATTAATTAAATTTAAAGCTCCAGAGTCAGAATCTCCCTCGAATCCGTCACCAAATCCGTCGTAGGTTTCCCGCATATCTGTCACACGAGTGACGGGTAAACGAGGTTCTCTTTGAGGTTCTCTTTGAGTTTCTCTTTGAGGGAGAGATACAAACCGATCAGGTAATTCTACTGGGATAGGTAAGCGGCTTTCATTTTCTCCAGGTAGCCTGACTGTATGCCCTAAACCACCACAAGCGGAGCAAGTTTCACCAAACAATTCGTAAATATTTTGACCTTGACGTTTACGGGTCAGTTCTACTAAACCTAGCTCGGTGAGTTGAGCAATCTGGGGACGAGCTTTGTCTGCTCTGAGGGCTTTGTTAAAGTGTTCTAAAACTTGCAATTGGTCGCGCCGTGATTCCATATCAATGAAGTCAACAACGATTACCCCAGCAATATTCCTTAAACGTAGTTGGCGGGCAATTTCTGTGGCTGCTTCGCAGTTTGTCCACAAAACGGTTTCTCTGGCTGTTGCCGATCGCGTGAAAGAACCAGAGTTAACATCTATTACAGTTAATGCTTCTGTTGGCTCAATGATGATATAGCCACCAGAAGGTAGGTCTACTCTTGGTTTGAGGGCTTCACGGATAGCGGCATTAATGCGGAAATACTCTAAAATTGGTGAGCGATCGCGATGGTGGTCAATCAATAATCCCTGCGGTGTTTGACCTCCACTCCAGTTCTGCAAATACTGCTTGACTCGCTTTAACCCAGTGCTGGAATCCACTACGATCCGGTTGACATCCCCACCGTACATATCCCGCAATACACGCTGGATAAAATCATCGTCTCTATTTAGTAGTGCTGGCGCACGGGTAGATTGAGCTTCTTGCTGAATGGCTTCCCACTGCTTTTGCAGCACTTCCAAATCTTCGATAATTGCTTCTTCTGGTTTTCCTTCTGCTTCTGTACGCACCAACAAACCCATACCTGCGGGTTTAATTAAAATTGCTAGCGCACGTAAGCGGTTACGCTCAGTTTCACTTTTAATCCGCCGTGATAGATTTACGCCTCTACCATAGGGCATCAATACGACATACCGGCCAGGTAAAGTGATATTACCTGTGAGCCTTGGCCCCTTTGTACCCGTTGGCTCTTTCATCACCTGCACCAAAACTTTTTGCTGTGGTGCTAATAGTTCTGTAATTGCAGCTGCTGTGCGCTTTAGCTTCAGTGGACCTAAATCAGTTACATGAATAAAACCGTTACGTTCTGGATCGCCGATATTGACAAAAGCCGCGTCAATTCCAGGTAATACGTTTTCTACTACGCCTAAGTAGATATCACCGATTTGATGATGCCCTGTGGCTACAACCAGCTCTTGTATTTGATCTTCCGAAAAAACGGCAGCAATCTGATGCTGCTCTGCGATAATAATTTGTTTTGGCATTCAATTTCCTCAAAAATCGGCAGCGCCAACGGACTTGGAGGTTTGTTATGCCTCTCGCCCCTGCCAGCCTCCAAAGACGCTGTTAGTAATAAAAATTGTGAAGCCGAGCTTCAAAATTAAAGAGCTATTGACTAAGGAATTGCGTTCACACGCCTGATTATTCCAGAACGGCTGCATACTGTTTAAGCAAATAAATCAACCATCTGTGGTTGATTTTTTATGCGATACCCTCACCCTCTAGAGATTAGGTATTCAGCAGTTGTTTTAAAAAGCATAGGTAGAGAAACTGACTTAGCCTGCTGTTAATTACTAGTTCACAAGGTAGCTACAGAGAGAGTGTTCTTTAATCCGCCTTAGTTTGTCGGGGATAAAACCCCAAAAGCTTCACTCTAATATCTTGCTCTTGCTCCCTGATTACCAGGGTAGTAGTGAACTAGTTCGTTCAATGCAGCGCCAGAAAAGTTCTCTTCATTCCATTCTAACGCAACCTTGCTAAAAATCAATTCCTATGATGTGCTGTTCAGGGCAACTACTAGCCAGATGCCCTGTAGAGATTATACTGCTAAAATTAGCTGATTGCGGTGGATCTGCCAGAGATGAAATTTTGTGCAGTCTGTTTTCAGTATGCCTACGTTCTCTGTGTTCTCAAATTCACCAGCCACTATCTCTAGCATAGACAGAATTTGTTCGGGACGCAACAACAACCCATCTTGGCGACAGCTACCCACATAACGCAGAACAGCTGTTGATTCGGTTTCGTTGTTTTTGGCTGATATTAATTCCAACTCAAACAATCGTGAGCGCAGATTTATGATCTGAGTCTTGCCTGATTTGGTGGTTTGCTCCCATAAAATTTCGTCTCGAATTTTAATTGCTTCTGTCCATCCTTGCCATTGTGCAGGTGTGACTTCGCTAGCGGCGGCTATGGTAATTAGATACTCTACCTGTTCCAACAATTTATTAGCTGCTGGAGCTTTTAAGTCTACCTGTTCCACACGATAAACGGGGATATCTGGGGGCAGTTCTTGAGCCAGTTTTTGATGAAATACGTCCACCTCTACAGATTCAGTTAACTCAAAATCCACAATCTCACCACTACTAGTAGCTCCTAAAGCTAAGGCACTGGCTACAGCAATCTTGGGGCTAGGATGAAAGCCGTTGGTATAAGCCACTGGTAAACTTGCCCGTCGCACCACACGGTCAAACAAGCGCATCACATCTAAGTGACTGAGCAACGCCATATCTCCTTGTTTACCAAACCAAACGCGTAATCTTTGAGTTTTAGTGATGTTAGGGACAAAATCACCAGCAAATTCGGGGATAATAGGTGGCTCAATGACAATATTATGACCAAAATCTGTGCCACATACCCCACAGTGAGAACAGCCTTCAAAAGAACAGTCTGGAACAACTGCCGCCTCTAGAGCGCGTTGTAAGTCCTCTATCAGCCATTTTTTATCAATGCCGGTGTCTATATGATCCCAGGGGAGGGGAGTAGAGAGTGCTGAGTGCTGAGTGCTGAGTGCTGTTAGTGGTAGCGAGGCGTTTAGCCCGTGCTGAGTGCTGAGTGCTGAGTTCTGAGTTCTGAGTTCTGAATGGGAAAAAATAAATAATTCTCCCTGCTCCCCTGCTTCCCCTGCTTCCCCTGCTCCCCCGCTCTCCTCCTGTGCAGCAAACAAATTCCATTCACCGTTTTCGACTAGGCGGTATTTCCAATCTAAATCAGCTTCTCTGATGGCATCTTCCCAAGCGGTAAAAGCTTTACTGAGGTTGTCATACCAAGAATCCATGCCTGCACCTAATTCCCAGGCTCGGCGGACTACTCTACCCAAACTGCGATCGCCTCGGCCAATAAAGTCTTCCATTGCCGAAATACGGACATCGGTAAAATTGACTTTTACTCCCCGGCTGCGGCGAAATGCTTGCCGCAGCAGGTCTTGTTTGCGCCGAAATTCACTAGTGGAAACTGAGTGCCACTGAAATGGTGTATGGGGTTTAGGAGTGAAATTGGAAATTGTCAGGTTGAAGTTGAGTGGTCTTCTACCTTTACCCCGACATTCCCTCTGCAACCAGCTAACTGTTTCCTCTATGCCTAAAACGTCGGTATCTGTCTCACCCGGTAAGCCGATCATGAAATACAACTTGATTTTATCCCAGCCTTGTTCCCAGGCAGTTTTGACACCTCGTAATAATTCTTCGTTAGTTAAACCCTTATTAACGATATCCCGCATCCTTTGCGTTCCGGCTTCGGGGGCAAAGGTTAGCCCACCTTGGCGTGTACCACCGAGGATATTAGCGATGTTTTCATCAAATCTATCTACGCGTTGGCTGGGAAGTGTCAGGGAAATATTTTCATTTCTTAACCGATTTTTAATTTCCATCCCTACAGCTGGTAGGGACAAATAATCAGAACAACTCAAAGATAAGAGCGAAAATTCATTATAACCAGTCGCTCTCATGCCCTTTTCAATGGCTTCGACTACTTGCTCTGGTTCTACATCCCTAGCTGGCCTGGTAAGCATCCCTGGTTGACAAAACCGACAGCCACGGGTGCAACCGCGTCGAATTTCAATGGTCAAGCGATCATGTACTGTTTCTACGTAGGGAACTAGTCCAATGGAATAGGCGGGAATAGGGGTAGCGACTCGCCGCAAAATCCGTTGAGGAACATCTGAGCGTAGAGGTTTTACCGAACCATCTTTTGCTGGAGCATAAAATTGAGGTACATACACGCCTGGGATTTGTGCTAAGTCTAGTAGCAGATTTTCCCGGCTTAATCCAGCTTGTTTGCCTTCTTCCAATACCAAGCCGACTTCTGGTAAGAGTTCTTCCCCATCTCCCAAGGCGAAAAAGTCAAAAAAGTCGGCGTAGGGTTCAGGATTTGATGTTGCTGTCTGTCCCCCGGCGAATATCAGAGGATAATTCCCCTGTAATCTTTCTTGCCATGTGAGGGGAATTCCCGCCAAGTCCAACATCTCTAGAATGTTGGTTGCTCCTAGTTCATAACTGAGACTAAAACCTAAAATATCGAATTCTTGTAGTTCTCGCTTCGATTCAACAGCAAACAAGGGAGTGTTTGTTGTTCTGAGTTTATCTGCTAGGTCTTGACCCGGTAGGTAAGCGCGATCGCATAACTGCCGAGGTTGGGCATTCAAGATATTATAAAGAATGATATGCCCTAAATTAGATGAGCCAACTTCGTATACTTCTGGGTAGGTTAATACCCACCGTATGACCGCCTTATCCCAAGGTTTGTGTATTGCCAGCCGTTCGTTACCTAAGTAACGGGCTGGTTTTAAGATATCCGATGTGATTAATTGTTCAAATGCAATAGCCACTATGCCAACTTTGAGCTACTTTCATTACAGCTACTTTCCTCCAACATTAGCATTGATTAGCTCTTTGAGTAGGTTTTCTGGTGGCAAGTTACAACTCTTTTACATTAAATTTGCTCAAAAGCATTGCGCCAATTTAAGTTCATTTGGTGCATTTGCTAACAATTATCCTTCAGATAGGTCAAAAACTTCATCAAGTTGGGTCAGTTCCAAAATCATCCTGATGGCTGGGGATACAGAATCAAGCTGGAAACCCTTGTTTAGACTCTGGGCTAATTTGAGTGCAGACACTAAGGACATTAGTCCAGAGCTATCAAAAGATTCTACTGCCGCTAAGTCTACTAACAAGCTAGAAACATCATCTTGAGCCAAAGTTGTGGATAAGTCGCGTTCAAATTCTAAGGCATTGGTCGCGTTCAGGTAGCCCTGAGGACGAATAACTGCAATTCTCGGACTCTTTAGTACTGCTTCCATATGGACATCCTAAGTAGAGTTATTAAACCATAAAGCTTAAATTTATTTGAACATAAACTGTTCGCTGGAACATCGACCAGATGTCTTAAATGTCTTTGCTAAATCTTTATTTTTTTTCCAGGTCTATTTAAAGATTGTCATAATTTCGAGGTGAAATGTATTCATGTATACTTTTTTTCCTGTGAGTTCAAAAAAAAATCAACATAGATAACCGCAAAGCAGAAAAAAGCCAAACCGTCATCCACAATTATGCTGAAAAGTCTGATAAGACCATGAGATATAGCAGATTGAGTAAGTTCAATACAATACCTGAGATGCAGTGACATCTCATTCTATTTATGGAAATTGTTAAGTTTAATTAGGAACTATCTACTTAGTTTAATTGTGACATAAATCACTATAATAGTAGTATTTGGATCACATTTTATACTTAACTTCATCTTGGATAATTTAGTATCACCGTACAGTGGGTTCATGACCTATGAGAACTAAATACATAATTCGTCAGTTAGTTGAAAAGGCTCTTGATATTAAAAAGCTAACTCCAGAGATCGAAAATGAAATCAACTCAGAACTGACTGAACAGGGTTACATCTCTGATGTCGATTACGAAGCTCTAGAATTATTGATGGCAGAGATGGATGCTGGACGTATTCAGCTAGTTTCCAGTCTCGGATTTTAATAAATTAGTCAAGTCAAGATTTTTTTCTAGAAAAATTTAATTATGACAATAATCTAGTAAAGACTGCTAGTGCTTTTGAGTCATGTTTACTATTTAATTACCTAGTGTGGCGTAAACTGTGCTAATGAGCCTCAACTTTTGCATTAGTAACAAGTCGCCATGCAGCCTGCTAAACGTTTAGAAAAAATTCCTCCTTATCTATTTGCTGAAATTAACCGTAAACGGGAAGAACTTGTCGCCCAAGGAGTTGACATTATTAATATGGCAGTGGGTGATCCTGATAAACCAACTCCTGCTCATATTCTCCAGGCTATGCACGCAGCAATTGATGACGCGAGTAATCATAACTATCCACCTTATCAGGGTACGCAAGCATTTCGGGAGGCAGCCGTTGAATGGATGGAACGGCGATTTGGGGTAAAGGGATTAAACCCGAATACAGAGGTAATATCTTCCATCGGTTCAAAGGAAGCAATACATAATACTTTTTTAGCCTTTGTGGAAGCGGGAGACTATGTATTGATACCAGACCCCGGTTATCCCGTTTATCGAACTGCCACAATTTTTGCTGGAGGCGAGGCTTTTACAATGCCTCTGAAGGCAGATAATCAATTTTTACCTGATCTCAAGATAATTCCTGTAGAAGTAGCTCAAAAAGCAAAACTGTTGTGGATTAATTACCCCAATAATCCGACTGGAGCTTTAGCGACTCTAGAGTTTTTTGAGGAATTAGTGGCGTTTTGTCGGCAGTACGATATTTTGCTGTGTCATGATCATGCCTATTCAGAAATGGCTTATGATGGCTACCAACCGCCGAGTGTGTTACAAGTTCCAGGGGCGAAGGATGTAGCGATTGAATTTCACAGTTTGTCTAAGTCTTATAATATGACAGGCTGGCGGATTGGGTTTGTAGTTGGTCATGCCGATGGGATTCAGGCTTTGAGCCAAGTTAAAACCAACGTAGATTCAGGAGTTTTTAAAGCCATTCAAGAAGCTGCGATCGCAGCTTACAAAACAGACCAAGCTGAACTACAAAACTTGATGTTAGTGTACCAAAAACGACGTGACATCGTGGTGAAAGGGCTGCAATCTCTAGGCTGGCCAATTGAGCCACCAAAAGCCACGCTTTACGTCTGGGTTTCCGTCCCTATTGGTTATTCCTCAACTGAATTTGCTAACCTCCTCCTAGATAAATGTGCCATCCTAGTTCCCCCAGGTAATGGCTACGGTGCATCAGGCGAAGGTTATATCAGAATAGCCTTGACTATTCCTGATGAACGATTACAAGCAGCCATTCAACGAATGCAGGATGCGGGGATTCGCTATACTTAGGAATTGTGGACAAATTAATTCAAAATACCCTACCTGCGGATGAATCCTACAGATACGCTGCGCATTCACGCAGTGTTCCGCAGGAAGCGTGGTAGCGTCTGTTTACGACACGCTACGCGAACGTCAGAGAAGCAAGCTAAAATTCAAAATTGAATAACTTCTGAGGACTTGGGACAAGTTTCTCGCTACTCAGCACTCAGCACTCAGCACTCCCCACTCCCTGCTGATAAGCTTGCCAGAGTTGGTGGATAAACTGATGGAGTTGCTGTTTAGCTAGTTTGTCTAGTTCAGATTTTGGTTCTTTCGCCAAAAGTTGACTTAAAAAAGTAATAACTTCTGTATCTAGGGCTGGTCTAAACAACTCACCGGGCCACAACAGGTCAGAACCATCTCGGAGGTCAGTAATTACGGGCATTTCTGGGGTATGAGTGACTAGTAGCAATGGGCGCACCCAGCATAATTGACGGGAAACCACAACTTGAATTACTTCTGCATACAGATTCCTGTCGCTATGCTCTAAAGACACAATTTGTCCTGGTTGAAAGTCGAGACTTCTGTCCATAATTACCTAGGTAGGGCAGTCGCACACACGGGGTTTCCTCTACCTTTATTTTAAGAGTGGGAGGGAGCGTTGCTGTGAAGCTATCTTGCCAGTATCCCAACTCAAAAGCAGCAAAATTTTTTTCTGACATGAAGTTTTAGTGAAAATGCTATAACATAGGTGAATAACTGTTAAGCGATCGCTAGTACAGAACCTCTGTTGTAGTAAATAAGAAATCAAAGAGCAAAAGTTGTGTCAGTCGAAACCATTGAGAAGCGTTCCACATCCCGCAAGCTTGCGCCTCGGTATCGCGTTTTGCTCCATAATGACGACTACAACTCTATGGAGTATGTCGTACAAGTGCTACTAACCACAGTGCCAAGCCTTACTCAGCCCCAAGCTGTTAGCATCATGATGGAAGCCCATGCAAATGGGCTGGCTTTAGTTATTACCTGCGCTCAGGAACACGCAGAGTTTTATTGTGAAACTCTCAAGAGTCATGGTCTTAGCAGCACAATAGAACCAGAGGAATAATTCGTAATTAAGCATTAAGATTGCGAACTTGGAATGAATAAATATTCTGTCATTAGTCATAATCTTGATTACTGACTTTTGGCTTACCTGAAATGAAAACCAAAATCCTGAATCTAGCTCAACGCCCTGCCCCTATTCGGCTGGGTTATTTTATTTTGGCATTATTATTGCTGTGGTTGCCCATAGCTGCACCAATTTATTTACTAGTGGATGATTCTAATTTAGTAAGTATATTGACAATGGTATTGTTATATGCAGAGTTTATTTTTCTGCTGAGATTATGGGGTCAAAAAGTCTACCAACAGCCACAAATACTGAGAATTTATGGTTTGAAATTTACGTGGCGCAATGGGATAGAACTGCTGTGTGGCTTAGTCTTAGGTATCATTAATATTTTTGTTTTATTTGGGATACAAGGTTTTTTGGGTTGGCTAGTGTGGCAAAAACCAACAATTTTGTTACTAAAGATAATTTTAGAAGGTTTGATTGTTGGTTTAGGTGTAGGGTTTGCAGAAGAATTGTTATTTCGTGGCTGGTTTTTAGACGAATTGGAAAGAGATTATAGTCAGCCTGTAGCATTATGGATAGATGCACTAGCTTTCGCTGCTTTACACTTTGTCAAGCCACTTGCAGCAATTATTCACACATTGCCACAGTTTCCAGCTTTAGTATTACTGGGGTTAACGCAGGTATGGGGAAAGCGTTGGCGGCGGGGACGATTGGGCTTACCAATAGGTTTACATGGTGGTTTGGTTTGGGGTTACTACATTATTAATGTCGGGGGATTAATTCAATATTCTGGTCGAGTTCCTGATTGGATAACTGGGGTAAATAATAATCCCTTACAAGGATTAATGGGGGTTGTTTTTATGTGTATATTGGCGTTGTGGATGCGGGGGCGGAGTGTTAAAGGTTAATTATGATTAAATATAGTGTCATTTTACTAATATTTATATTTTCTTTGTTTGTAACATCTCCTGCTTGGGCTATGGTATGCCGCAATTATGAAGGACATCAGATTTGCATTCTGAGTATTCAACGTAGTGCGAAAAAATATTGGGAATATCAAGCGGCTGTGAGTGTTGATGGAGTTAAAACACCTGTGGAAATTTACAATTGTCGGGGTAAGTTTAAATTGACAAAAGATAGAACTGTAATTCAATTCACTCAGAATAGTCCGGGTGAGATAATTTGTAGTTTTTTTAATAAATAGCCATCTAGGATTCAAGCTAACACCACCAGAAAACTCAGGTTTCTTTTCTAGATTACGATGAATTTTTGGTTTAACCTGCGGAATTGTGTTTTTTGAAGTTGTAGAGCAACCTTGTAAGCAATCAAGGTTAGATAATGAAACTAAGTTTATTTGGTGCGATCGCTCTTTCAGTCACAGCCGCTTTGATGAGTATGAATAAACCAGCTAATGCTGCACCTATCACTTATCAGCAAACTTGCAATAATATTGGCATTTCTGGAAATCGACTATCAGCTAATTGCCGAAAAATTAATGGTACATTCAACAGAACCTCAATTACTTTACGAGGAATTGAAAATATTGATGGCACTCTGAGAGTAACTAATCCTAATCAAGTAAGT
>NZ_JAYGGZ010000028.1:66695-86685 GCF_034931465.1 Anabaena sp. UHCC 0399
GCGAGATGGTAGACTAAATCGCACCTCTATCACCTTGAAAGGTATTGAAAATATTAATGGCGTTCTCAAATATACAAGCACACCCTAATTATTGGCATTAATTGACAAGTCCATATGGTGGATTTATTTCCCACAGTAGAGAGAGAATAAATTATCCTTCTGCTGTATTAAGAAAATTTTTCTAGCACTGTACCAATTACACAAGCTTTCTCTAAATTCACACCATTTAAATTAGCCCCTGCTAACTCAGCACACAACAAGTTAGCCCCTGTCAAATTCGCCCCTGCCAAATTCGCCCCACGTAAGTCAGCTTCTTCTAAATTTGCTTCACTTAACAACGCTCCTTCCAAATCAGTACGACTTAAGTCCGCACCTTTGAGATTTGCACCTGTAAGGTTAGCACCACGCAAGTCAGCACCACGCAGGTCAACGCCTTGCAAGTTAACATTCATCAAATTCGCGCCACTTAAAAAAGCACCAGCCAATGACACGTCGCTAAGTCTCGCGCCCATCAAGCTAGCACCCCGCAAGTTGCTACCCCGTAGGTCTGCACCTGTTAAATCTGCTTGCATGAGGTTAGCTCCCATGAGGTTAGCCCGCAAGTCGGTTGCTTGGAGGTTAGCCCCCATCAAATTTGCACCTTCTAAATGCCCACCTTCGAGCTTAGAACCTGCGAAATTAGCACCAACAAGGGTAGCACCTGCCAGATTGACGTGGCTTAAATCTAGTTGAGAGAGTTCCTCATCTTCTAAATTTACCCCTGGGAGTTGTTTGAGTTTTCCTTGTCTAATCACTTCAATATTCATCGGGGGTAACTACCAATCTCTTCACTAGTCTTGCTCTGGCTATCCCATCGGGAATCAATCAGCCACATTCCTGTACTAACTTTGGATGTCATTAGAGGTAAGTCGAGTCCTTGTTGTAAACCCATGACTAACAAAGTTATGGCATCTAATAGTTTAGGGTCAAAGCGATCGCTTTGTTCTCTGCATTCTACCAAGGCTTGAGCAAATATATCTTCCCGATTCTGTTGGGAGGATTGCAGTTGATTGACTCGCCACTGAAAGTCTGCAACCAATGCCAAAATTCTCGACTCTAGGGGAATTGCATCACCTGCTAACCCGGCTGGTTCTCCTGTCCCATCCCAGTATTCGGTCTGGTGAGTGATAATTTGCGCTACTGCCCGTAATCTTGACATTTTTCGTAATACTTGCGCTCCTGGAATCAGAGGACAACTCAAAGGACAACTGGGGGCTATTTCTTGGGGTTGTGTGGATGTAGCAGGAGTCAGAACGCTTTGTGCTGTGCGGAGTGGATCTATGCGATGTAATAAGGCTGCTAGTTTTAATCTCTTGATTTGCCATGCAGGTAAATCTAAAAGTTGCCCCATTGTTTCGGCGATCGCAGCGACTTCTGCAGCGGCCATAGGGTTGTTAATATCAGCCAGATCCATCAGTTGCGCCATCCGCAAAAATGCCTGTACTTCGTTAGAAAGCAAGTTGCTATCTAGGGCTTTTTGATGCTGTGATGTAGGAATGGATAACTGTTCTTGTCCTGTTTGGAGGTAATCAACAACGCGAGAGACAACAGTTAACAGGTTGTCTGAGGTGATGACAGCAGGCGGAATTGCCTGTTCATAACTCAAGAGTTTTTGTGCTAATTCTGGGTTGTATTTTTGAATGTGAGCGATCGCTAATTCTGCTGTTTCTCTCACCAAGGTCGGCTCAAATGTCCACAAACCATAGAACTTACGCTCTAAATCTGAAGTTGGTATTCCCTCTGAACCATAATCAGCAGGTGATAGTTCTTGACAAAGTACCATCGCTGTGTATTTAGGTGACAGGATAATTAAGTGCCATTCCTGAGCTACCGAATCAGCTGCATCTAATGCAACCAAGTCCACATTTGACAGTTGGCTCGTGGGATGTTCAGCAAAGCCGGTATCTGGTGAAGCCATGATCACAATTTGGTGACTGTGGTTGGCAATGTCTGCATATCTTTCTGCCTCTTGTAAATACCACTTACCCCGTTGAAAGGCAGTAATTACCAAGGGTTTACTTTCATCAGATAAGATATGGTCTTCTAAGGCATGACACAAAGCAACCAGCGTATTTTTGTAATACACCCCGAAGTGAATAGGCCTGGTAGTCTGGCGATGGGCTGTTTCCAGCAGTTGCAGAATTGAACCTTCTAACATAGGATTTAGAGACAAGAACGGCAGAGGGAGGAAGGGGGGATAAGGTAGACAAAGGAGAAAAGGTAGACAAGGTAGAATTACTTTTGACTCAGCACCGGCTAAACGCCGCCGCTACCGCTAACAGCACTCACTACTCCCTACTCCCTACAATACACTGGCTAACTGTTTCTCTTTATTTTCAATTGGTGCAGAAAGTGCCTCTTCTAAATCGGCACAACCCAACTTTGCTTCTAAGATTTTCATCACTTCCCTACCGAAATCATTGGGATTTTGTCGCCAGGCTTGCAAGCAAACCTCACCAAAGAATGAACCAAGGGGTTCAGGATTCCAAAGGAGTTTTTTGGCTGTCCACGGCATCAAACTCATCGGATCATACCCTGGTTTGAGAATCCCTTCTTTGAAGGCATATTCTTCTAAGTGGGTATGAGGTTGTAAGCCAATAAAAAAGATAGCTGGTTCGACTTTATCCGCACCGAAAATCTTTTCTAGTTCGCGGTGGTAAGCAATTGTTTGGCGAATGGTTTCGGGACGTTCGTCAATCACATTAAAGGAGTAGTTGACGGATACTAAATCGTTGAAGCCAGCTGCTTTTAAGTCGCGGCAGTTTTGCAGAACGGTTCGCAAATTGTACCCCATTCGCATTTTCCGCACGAGTTCTTGAGAACCACTAGTGATGCCGATTTCAAAGTAATTCATCCCTGTCTTTGCCATCAAATCGCACAACTCTGGTGTGAGGTTGTCGGCTCTGATGTATGCTGCCCAATGAATATCTGTCATGCCAGAATCTACGATTTTCTGCAAAAGTTCTACAGCATCGTCGATAAATTTCCGTGCAGGAATAAATTGGGCATCAGTAAACCAGAAATTGCGAATGCCACGATTATATAGTTGGCGCATTTCTGCGACTACTTCATCTGCTGGATTAATTCGTACCTGTTTCCCTTCAACAACGGTGTAGACACAGTAACAGCAGTTGTGGGGGCAACCTCGTTTAGTTTGTACACCAATGTAAAAGTCTTCTTCTTGCAGGTAATAGTTAAACTCTGGCCAAATAGTTTCTATATAGTCGTAGTTACACGCGGTTTTTTCTAGGGGGGTAGGTTGTTCGTGAATTAGTCTTTGCCGTGGTTGTGTTTCTCCTACTACATAGCAGCGTTCATCCCGGAACTCTCGGCCATGTAGGAACTTTTCTAGCAAGGTTTCCCCTTCACCCACAGAAATAATTGTTCCTGGGGGTAAGCTTTTACCCAACTGTTCGTAAAATACGCTAACTGCACCACCGCCTACAACTGCACGGGCTTCTTGGTGATACTGTTTGGCTCGTTTTAAACCACGTTTAATTAATCCCAGATTGCGCCACAACTCTACATAATAAGCAATGAAGATTCGTAAACCACCCAAAGCCCCACGCAATTTAATGAAGGGATTTGTCGCGTAGTAGAATTCAAAGGCATTTTGTAGCGGGTTGCCACCACGTCCGCCGACTGGAGCATAAATTTGGATATCCCGCCAAGAAAATACTAGTAGTGTGGGCTGGAATTCGTCAATACAACGATCTAAGGCTGACGCATAGTCTAAAGGTGGAACAGTTCCCAAATCAAAAATGCGTTGTTCGATGTTGGGAAAAACCTTGTGGACATGATCACTCAGATAAACAACCCCTATGGGGAAGATAGGGTTACAAGGAAGGCGAACGTAAAGAATTCGATTTTCCATCATCTTGCTGTTTTTTGGGAAAAGTCCAAGAAAGTATCAATTTCTAATGTGCTGGTTGGATTAGCACTTTATTGGCAATCATACTTGACATCGCAGCAGATTCTTGATATGTAGATTTGCTTAATATCGAGGAGTATGAGTAAGGTTTTATGAAGAAAATTTTCATATATCTTTACCATAACATTGAGTTTATAAGAAAGTAGCTATAAAACCATGTGATTTGAGCCATAAGAATGAAAACTACTGCGTAGGCTTGAGCTACGGAGAGTGTCAATCATTAAGCGATGATCCCTGCGGCTATTTCCTACGATAGATAAAGCCATAAAATATTCACAACGGAAGAAATTAAAGTAATTTTAATGATTAACTATGGTAAATATCTATGATATTTGGCGCAATAAGTTAATTAATCTAGTGAAAAATCCCCAAAAATTCTTGCATAGTGTAAAATTATCTAGAATAAAAAAGTTTTATTAAAAATTCATAACTTGAACATACCTTTAGATAGAAATAACGTAGAAAATTTCAGTTGGTAGTCGGAGTTACAACATAGAGGGATCAGCAAGTGTTAATTTTGCTGGTGTAATGTAAAATTGTGGCGTAAAGCTCCTCGGCAGTTATGGCTCAAATATTAGATCCTCTACCACCTGAGCAATTGGAAAAAGTTCTCTGCTGCTACGTTAATGCCACGAGCAAAATCCAGGTGGCTCGCATCTCCAACATTCCAAATTGGTATTTTGAAAGGGTGGTTTTTCCTGGACAACGTCTCATGTTTGAAGCTCCACTAGAGGCTCACATGGAGATTCATACAGGGATGATGGCAAGTGCGATTTTGTCAGATACAATTCCGTGCGATCGCCTGATGATTAGCGAGCCTAGCAGTAGCGAATTGGATACAAACTCAGTCGGTGCAGACCCTATTAGTACAAAAGCAATTGTTCAGCCAAATAATACAAAATCTAGTGATACAACAAAACCTTTAACAGTTGCTAGTTAAGCATCAATTGATTAAAAAAATAATTTTAAAATCTCTGAGGGTTGCTGAAGTCAGCAGCCTTTTTTATTTTTAGTTAATGGATATTGGGTATTGGGAATGAGTCACCTGTCCCCTGTCCCCTCTAAAATAAACCTTATGCACCTACCTTCTTTTCTCTGGTTGTGGAAAATAGCTGCTTGGTCGATGGGATTGTCGATACTGGCGTATTTAGTTTTAGCCGTTACAGGCTTTTGGATGTGGCGAGTGAGAAATTCTCAGGAAGTTCCTAATTTTTTGTTGTTCAATTGGGCTACCCCCCGCTTGTGGCGATCGCTCCACTATACAATGGGCATCAGCATGGTTAGTTTAGTGCTGTTACTGTTGGCTATTGGTATCGTCGGCACTCTCGGTCACTTTGGTTCTTTGGGACATTCATCACACTTATGGGCTGGCTTGATAGTCGTAGGATTAGTTTTAATATCAGCTTTTAGTGCCACACAAATCAGTCACCGACGACCTTGGGCTAGACCTTTGCATATTAGTCTGAATATTATGCTGTTTTTTGGTTTTACTTGGGTATCACTCACTGGTTGGAGTGTGGTGCAAAAATATTTACCTTAATTGGGGACTGGGGACTAGAAGGTAGATTTGATCCCAATGCCCCATACCCATCTTTAGTTAGACTAAATTTAAAAGCCCATAATTTGATGATTGAGCCGTGACAGTAAACTCAGCTAATACTTCAGCGTGTATTTTTCGTCTATCTCCCCTAATTCGGCTCACGCTATTGAGTCTTTATATAGCACTTACTTTACCCTTACCTTTTTTAGCTCAAGCTACAGATGCGCCTATCCCTCCCACTTTGTTATGGGTGGGAATTTGCATTGGCTTCCTGGGTTTATATGCGGTGTTGACTGAAAGAGTAATTGTAGATGACCAATCAATTCAAGTGACTTACCCAACTTGGGTTTCTCACTTTTGGCGTAAAGGTTGGTCTTTATCTTGGTCAGAGATAAAACAGCTTAAACCACGCTCTACTGGTCAAGGTGGGTTAGTTTATTATTTTCTGAGTCAAGATGGTAAAGCTTATCTACTACCGATGCGGGTAGCTGGATTTGCCCGTTTAGTAAATATAGTTCAAGCTAAAACAGGTATAGATACCACAGATGTTCGCCCTCTAGCACAACCGTGGATGTATGTGATTTTATTAGGATGTACGCTGCTGTTATTGTTGATTGATGCCTGGACTATAACTACAGCCTTAGCTAGCTAAAGAAGGGAATGGGGATTGGGGACTGGGAAGAAAATTCTTCCTTGTCTATCTACACTCCTACACTCCTACACTCCTACACTCCTACACCCTTATTGTCTCCGAGATGCTACGCGAAAATTTTAGATTTTGTAGGCGTAAGCCTAGCCAAAGGCTATGAGTGAATTTTGAATTGGTATTGCACCCCAATGACAGCCCAATTACGGCTAGAACAAGTTAATTTGTTTGCAAAGCTGAAAACCCAGCTTCAGGGATACCCGATATTGCGGGATATTTCCTTTGCGGTTTCCCCAGGGGAACGTTTAGCAATTCTCGGCCCCTCTGGTGCTGGTAAAACTTCACTGCTACGTCTGATTAATCGTTTGAGTGAACCTGCTAGCGGCAAAATTTATTTGGATAATCAGGATTATCGCCAAATTCCAATTATCAAACTGCGCCAGATGGTGACACTGGTATTACAAGAGCCAAGACTGTTAGGGATGACAGTCCAGCAAGCCTTGGCTTATCCTTTAGTTCTCCGCGATTTGCCTAAACAGACGATTCAGGAACAAGTTAATCATTGGGTAGAACAACTGCAAATTCCCAATGATTGGTTAGGACGCACTGAATTGCAACTTTCAACAGGACAAAGACAGCTAGTAGCGATCGCACGAGCTTTAGTCATTCAACCACAAATTTTGCTCTTAGACGAACCAACCTCTAATTTGGATATTGGCAGAGCGACCCATCTAATGCAAGTTTTAATTCAACTTAATCAAACTCATCAAACTACAATTTTGATGATCAATAATCAAATAGACTTAACCCAGATATTTTGCACCCGGTTGTTAAATCTAGAGCAAGGAAGTTTGTTATCTAATCAAACAGCCTCTAATATCGACTGGGTTAATCTAAAAGAAAGGCTATTGAATGCCGAAGCTCAAATCACTGAAGAATGGAGCTAGTACCACAGCAATTCAAAATACCCTACAGGGTGTGGCGACACAATTCAAAATTTTAATAAACTTGGGATTTTGATGTTTGGAGATTTGGCAATTTTCACCTATGATATTTGCCCACTAAGTGTTGAACGTTGATTACTAAATCTCTCCTTTGGTAACTTGGTTTGTGTTTGGGGATGATTAGCATTCAAACTTTCCATGTTAAATCTGTATCCCACATTCCGAATAGTTTGAATCAAACTAGGTTGGCGGGGATCAAGTTCAACTTTTTTGCGTAGCGATAAAACATGAGTGTCAATGGTACGCGGGTTGTCAATGGCATCAGGCCACGCACGACGCAACAACTCAGACCGACTCAATGGTACTCCTCCAGCTTGTGCCAAAACGTACAGCAAACTAAATTCCTGGGGAGTGAGGTCAATAAACTCTCCTTGGAATCGGACACGACGCTGCACTAAGTCAATTTGCAAAGTACCATAATCCAAATAAGCAGGTGCTGTAGGCGTGCGATTGCGCCGAATTAAGGCTTCTACCCTAGCCAAAAACTCTTGCATTCCAAAAGGTTTACTCAAGTAATCATCAGCTCCTGCTTTTAAGCCTGCAACCACATCCGCTTCATTGCTACGAGCAGATAGCATCAAGATGAGCGGTTGTTGCTGACGATGCAACCAACGACAAAACTCAATACCGTCTCCATCTGACAAATCAGCATCTAGGATGACCAAAGTCGGTTGATGGCTTAAAAAAGCTTCCCTAGCTTGATAAATGCTAGCGGCTTGATGAACTCTATATTCCAATTGTTGCAAGTGCCAACCAAGCAACGACCTCAGATGGGGATTCCCCTCAACGATTTCAATACAAACCGAACCCACGGCGGCAAGACCCCTTAGCGTCTGATGAATTTCAAAGTAACAAGCCCATGCTCAAGGTTTTGTAGCCTTTGTTACTCCAATAACAATTAGCTTTACATTTTCTCAATACAAAAATGGGCTAGATGCTTATGTTGTGCCTTATCCAGAGGTAAGTTAGTAATATTCTTAAATTTTTGTTATGATTATTAAAAATTTTCCTGCTAAATATCCTATCTGCCATTTAAGTCTGGGTAATCTGCCGAAAAACTATGTACAAAGCAAGCTGATAATGACCAGGACGATGTTAACCTTTTCCTAAAAAAAGTGATGCTTGCAATTACCCATCCCCTCACGATACTATCCGAAACAACTATAGGAATAACTGATTGGATCACCTAATTTTATTTTTTCTGGAATAGGATGTAACTATATTGTAGTTGCTGGACAGATTGCCACCATTAGGTATCGGAGCTTTTTAGGGTAGATCAAGAAGAAATGCCCCCTTCACTTTTCAGTCTGAATCATTTACAATTCTCATTCCAAAGAGATAAAGAAAGCAGTTATGCTCCAAGACACACAAACCATCCGCCATTACCAAAGAATTACCGACGCCTTCGTCGAGTTATGGAATCGCGGGTATCGCACGGATGATATGCGGATGTATTTGGATGGCTATCTAGCCGCACTGCGAAATGGCAACGTTATTGAACCGTTTCTGATTCATCGTTTGGAGGAAGAAGCTAGTCGTTACTTGTACGACGCGTCAAATTTCGTCATGACGCAACCTCAGCCACAACATGATTATTACTAACACCTGCTCAAAGGTGTTCATAGTGGCTATTTAAAGCAACGCAGATGATTATAACATATTATCTGTAGAGGTCAACAACTGCATTCATATAAACTTTGGGAATCACTGTAATTACAAAAATTAACCCCTCAACCTTTGAGGGGTATCCACCTAATTTTTGATAATCTAAATAAACATTTTCATTTGCTAAAAATTGCATCAGGCTAACTCAGTTGATATACTCCTGACTTTCCACGTTGTTTGGAAAAGCTAACGCGAAACCTAACCCCCTAATCCCCTTCCCTGCAAACCAAATTACGCCGATTTAAATTTTCTTGAGCAAAAACCAACACATTTAATTAATGTTGGTTTTTGCTTTTCTTTTAAATAAATTAGAAATGGATTGATTCAGTTTCTAACCTACTCGAAATAAATTAAGACGCTAATGCTACTTCCACTAGTTGCTGCAACTCACCTTTTTGGTAAAGTTCGATCAGGATATCAGAACCGCCGATGAACTGGCCATTAATATATACTTGGGGAATTGTCGGCCAGTTAGAGTATTCTTTAATGCTCTGACGAATGTCTTGATCGTCTAAAACATTAACAGTTTCAAAGGGAACGCCCAGAGTATTGAGAATCTGCACAACGTTGTTAGAGAAACCGCACTGGGGCATTAACTTAGTTCCCTTCATAAAAACTAGAATCTTATTCTGGTTTACCAAGTTATCAATTTTTTCTTGGACTTCTGGTGTCATGGTCTTTTTGTTCTCTAGTTTTGTTGATAGTTAATAGTCGTTAGTCATTTAGTTATTACCCGTAGACTAATAACTAAATGACTGGCTGCGGAATTTGAGACTATGGACTACTGATTTTTGGCTCATTACTTTAGGAAGCGACTGCTGGCTGATGCCTATCAAGCTTCGGGGGTAGATGTTTTTAATGCCAAGGCGTGAATAGCCTCAGTTGACATAGCTTGTCGCAAAGCACCATAAACTAGCTGATGCTGTTGCACCAGTCCCTTACCTGCAAACTGCGATGAGACTACTGTCACCTGATAGTGGTCGCCGCCACCGGTCAAGTCTTGCACCTGAATATGGGCATCTGGCAGTTCCGCTTTGATCATTGCTTCAACCTGCTGCGGAGTAATCATCGCAATTCCTAAAAAACCTACTTTTCTATTAATAACAGATATGGAGAACATCCCTCTGCCAAATTGCGGGTATAGGAGTTCAATTTAAGTATTAGTTTTTTGTTCTCCCCGCATTGGTGGAAGTCTATGGGTGATCAGGGGATTAGGGATTAGGGATTGGGAATGAAACAGCCCTGCCCGGCTTCCCCTGCTTCCCTTGCTTCCCCTGCTTTCTTTGCTTCCCTGCCTTTTTACTTTTGGGGTGAGGAAGAGGAATTGGCACCTTGTCGGGGATAGGGAGCATCAACAAAGCCCAATTCAAATAACTGCTGATAAGCTTTTTTACCTAGTTCTCTCGTGGGATTTTGGCTTTTAATGATTTGCACTAATAAAGGCACAGCCAATTCTGGCTGATTTTGAGCGCGATGTACCAAAGCTAGTTGATAGGTGGCTTCATCCCGCTTTTGCGCTGTTGAAAAAGCTTTTTGTCGCTGGGAATCGGAAACTCGACTGTCTATGCCAGAAAAGCTAGAGTTTAAATCTTGATAGAAATTTGATAACTGATTATAAACCTGACGGGCTTCTTGGAGCTTTTTCGCTGCTAGAGGGTAGTTTTGGGCAGTAACTGCTTGCGCTGCCTCTGTCATCAAGCGATCGCCACCTTCAATGCTCATCAGGCTATTATTTTGAGCGGTAGGACGGAGATTATTGGGGCTATTAGGATCAATAGGCTTTACTTGATTCTGAGCATTGACAGGTGCAAGCAGACCTAGGGTTGCTAACACCGCTAGGGTAGTCAAACGAATTAAAGAAGCAGGAGCAGCAACGTTCATGGGGTCAATTTGTGCAACAACTATTAAGAAATCGAACAAGGTAGGGAAACTTCGGGTATCTTAACTCTGTTTTCGTTTTTAACAAAGCGAAGCTACGTACTGAGTTTCTTTGATTTAGACTGAAAATCGGTTTAATAGAGTTCCCGTTGCCCCTGCATCAACCACAATCGCCCTTATGAACAATCGCAATTCATCCTCTGATTTACCCACCGGTTTACCAGCAAGCAGTATGGGATTGGTACTCCAACGGGGAGGTGAAGAATTAATCCTGGCGAAAGCTTTAGACCGCTTCACCATCCGTTTTGTCACCGACTTTCCTGTGCAACAATTATCTCAGGTTAGTTGGGGTATTTGGCAACGCAGTATTACTCAAGCCAAATTAGAACTCTTTCAAACTACACCAGAGCAAATAGAGGAAGCGATCGCTCAAGCACGGAGTGATGACAATGTAGCTTTTGCTAGTCATGCCTACACAGTCAAGGATAATCCTGGGACTTTCGTTTATTTTGCTGATCAAATTACCATTCAGTTTGCTGATGGGGTAGATACCCTCAAAATTAATCTCATCGCCTCACAACTGCACCTCATCCAAGACAAACCCATACTTGGTCTGCCCAACGCTTTTGTATTTCTGGTCAGTAAACAAGCTACAGAAAATCCCATCAAAATCACTAACCAGTTACAAACTCTACCAGAAGTTTTAGCGGCTGAACCAAATGTGTTAATCGAAACTGAGCCGCATTACCGACCCCGTGACACTCTCTATAGCCAGCAATGGTATCTCCACCATAACGGTGGTAATGAATTATCTGTAGGCTCTCACATTGCCGTAGAACAAGCTTGGGATGTAACACGTGGGGTGCGGTCTGTAGTTGTGGCTGTTGTGGATGATTCTTTTGATTTGAATCACCCAGACTTTCAAGGTAGTGGTAAGGTAGTTGCGCCTAGAGATTTAAGGGATGATGACTTTTTACCGTTACCAGATGGTAGAGGTAGCAGTCATGGTACAGGCTGTGCAGGGTTAGCTGTGGCAGAAGAAAATGGCACAGGAATTGTCGGAGTTGCGCCTGGGTGTGCCTTTATGCCTATCCGTACCACTGGGTTTTTAGATGATGAATCAATTGAACAGATATTTAACTGGGCAATTGACAAAGGTGCTAGTGTAATTTCTTGTAGCTGGGGAGCTTCAGCTGTTTACTTTCCCTTATCCTTGCGCCAACAGGCAGCTATTACCAGGGCAGCTACACAAGGACGCAATGATAAAGGTTGCGTAGTTTTATTTGCGGCGGGCAATGCCAATCGCCCCGTGAGTGGTACTGTATATGAGCAAAATTGGCCAAACAATGTTTTACAAGGTCTGACAACCTGGCTGGGTGGTTTTGGCGTACATTCTGATGTGATGACCATTTCGGCATCAACCAGTATGGGGAAAAAAGCTGCTTACAGCAATTGGGGAACTAATATTTCGGTGTGCGCCCCTAGTAATAATGCTCCACCAGGAATGTCTTTTCCAGGGAAAGGTTTTTTGTACACACAACCTACAATTGCAACTTCCCTAACTGGACGGGGAATGTTAACAACTGACCAAATAGGTGCAGCAGGTTACGATTTAGGTGATTTTACTAGCAACTTTGGGGGAACTTCTAGTGCGACACCTGTAGTTGCAGGGGTAGCAGCTTTGGTTTTATCAGCCAATCCTGATTTGACGGCGCAACAAGTTAAACGCATCTTAGAAACAACGGCAGATAAAATTGTAGACCCTAATCCTGACCAACAATTGGGTTTGTATGGGGGTACTTACGATAACAATGGACATTCCGAGTGGTTTGGTTATGGTAAAGTCAATGCGGCTAAGGCAGTGCAAGCGGCTGTACAAATGCGGGCTGATCAAACATTAACGGCTAGTAAGCAAGTGAAGGTGAGTAATTCTAGCCCTGTAGAGATTCCTGATCATAATCAACAAGGGATTAAAAGCGCGATCGCTATTTCCGAAGCGAGTACAATTAAAGATATTCAAGTTACAGTCAATCTCACCCATGATTTTTTAGGTGATTTAGAAATTTATTTAATTGCTCCCAATAATCAGCAGGTGTTATTGCAAAATCGGACTTTAGGGTGTCGGACTGAGTTACAAACAACTTATACACTGCGATCTCATCCCCTACTTAAACAGCTACTCTCACAGTCCGCCAAAGGTAGTTGGTATTTATGGCTAATAGACTACGCCCCCCAAGATACAGGTAAGCTCATTAGTTGGGAATTGAGTTTAGGGATTTAGGTCGCTACACGATTAAGAATTGGAAATCTCTGCAAAAGCATGATGACTAACAGCGAGTTCTTGATTGCTTAAATGTTGTAGAGTCCTTGTTAAATCCTCTGTTAGCCGCTTGGCGTTTTGTTTCGCTTTACCATTGGTGTAATCTTTGACATTCATTGCCGAACCAATTTCAATGCTGACATCTGCACCCCAACTTGGGTAAGGCTCACTGTAGTTAATGCCAACTGGGATAATTTTTACCCCCAGTCCTGGGTGATGGAATTCTGCACTCAAAGCTAAACGAGCAATTCCTGGCTTTAATTGATGAACTTCGCCATCTCGAAATATATCTCCTTCTGGATAAATAACTAACATTTGTTCTTGTTGCAGCACTTCTACAGCATGACGGAGAGTAGCAACAGCCGGGTGTTGAGGATTTACAGGAAATCCGCCCATTCGACGGATTAACCAACCTTGTAAACCTTGACATTCATCAATTGTCACCATGAATTGTAAGTCTCTACCCGTGACGTAACGACCTGCGGCATAGGGTAGAAGTAATGAATCCCAACGAGCGCGATGGGTAGGAGCTAAGATAACAGGGCCAGTTTTGGGGATATGTTCTTGGCCAGTAATTTTAATATGTCCAAAAAAGAATGGTAAAAGAAAGTGATGACCCAAAAAATATGCCAGAGGAGTTAACCAAGGAGAAATCCTTGCAGAACTAACAGCCACTTTGGGATTTATAGGCTTGTCCGTTGGCTTTATGGGGCAGGTATCAGACGCAGAGTAAAATTCCATCATGTGGGTAGCTGCAAATTAACCGGTAGAATTCGGCGAGAGATTGATTTAGTTACACCGTAGATTTTCTTCCGTAAGTTGTGTGATTACAGCTGGACAGTTTCATCTCTGTCCGTTATTTTTTCGGATATCGCTTAGTAGCAAACCAGTTTTGTAATTGCTGACGACAGGCTGACTCTAGAACACCTCCAATAACTTGTAGGCGGTGATTAGAAGCAGCACTATCGGGGATGTTGAGAACTGTCCGAATTGCGCCGGTTTTGGTATCGTCCACTCCATAGACTAACTTTCCTAGACGTGCTTGTACGATTGCACCTGCACACATAGGACAAGGTTCTAAGGTTACATACAAGGTGCAATCATGAAGCCGCCAAGTTTGTAAATTTTTGGTGGCTGAACGCAAAACAATAATTTCTGCATGGGCTGTAGGATCTTGATCACGCTCTTTTCGGTTTTCACCTTCAGCAATTAAATTACCATCAGCATCAGTAATCACAGCCCCAACTGGGACTTCCCCCGCGTCACCAGCAACTTTTGCCAATTCTAAAGCTCGGCTCATCCAGTGACGATAGATGAGATATTCGGGGTAAATTAATTCAAAATTCAAAATACTCCTGGGGAGAAGCAAGCTACAAAATTCAAAAATTTTTGAAGACAAGGAAAAAGAAACGATAACTTCGCTCAGAACTTAGCACTCAGCACTCACGACTCAGCACTCAGCACTAACTCAAGCTGGCTGTACTAACAGAGGGTCAAGTTGACCTTTGGTGTCTAGTTGATAGAGGTCATCACAGCCGCCAAGATGTTGGTTATTGATGAAAATTTGCGGTACTGAGCGGCGACCATTGGCACGTTCTGCCATTTTTGCTCTTGCGGCTTCGTCACCATCAATTTTATACTCTGTGAAATTTACACCTTTCCACCACAGTAATAGCTTGGCTCTAATACAGTAAGGGCAAGTTTGCCAGGTATATATTTCAACATTGGCTTTGATACGTTCGGGATGGCGACCAAGTAGGGGATTAAGAAAGTCAAACATAATTTTTATCTGATGCTTTTTTAAGAATTATAAAGTAGACACCAACCTCGGTTTTATTTCTCAAGTCCAATATTTTGAGTTTTTAGGGAACACAAAAAAATAAGGGTGCTATTTTTTTATCTACAAGCCAGAGAAAAAGCTAAAGCAGCGATCGCATTTTTTCATACAGAAGCTTTAGTTGTAGGTACTGGTTTCAACAGATTTCAATCTGATCCATTGGCTTGCTTTACACTTGAGTGAAAATATCCGCCAACCTATTGTTAAAGATTTTGAGAATGTTTAAAGTTTTACATTGTCAGAAGAAATAACTTGCACATACTTTCTACTCTCCTAGAATTTAATTTCCAATATTTAAATCAGTGGGGCATATTACACACGATTCAATCAGATGTTAATTTTAGCAGCAAAACTTAACACATTAGCAAATGGCAACTTAATAGTATTTGTTCTATTTGATCACACGGTATCCGCCCTTTGGTAGACTTAAGAACTGAAATGGCCAGATGAAAAGTCGGAAAAATCAAGCAGTTGAGAGGGTGACTCTGTGGAAAATACACTTGGATTAGAGATTATTGAGGTAGTAGAACAGGCCGCGATCGCATCCGCCAAGTGGATGGGTAAGGGCGAAAAAAATACTGCTGACCAAGTAGCAGTGGAAGCAATGCGGGAGCGGATGAATAAAATTCATATGCGTGGTCGCATTGTAATTGGGGAAGGGGAACGCGATGACGCGCCCATGCTTTACATTGGAGAAGAAGTCGGTATCTGTACCCAAGAAGATGCTAAAAACTTCTGTAACCCCGATGAATTGGTCGAAATTGATATTGCCGTTGACCCCTGCGAAGGTACAAACTTGGTTGCCTATGGACAACCTGGTTCAATGGCTGTGCTGGCAATTTCTGAAAAAGGTGGACTATTTGCTGCTCCTGACTTCTACATGAAGAAACTAGCAGCACCTCCAGCCGCTAAAGGTCACGTAGACATTAACAAGTCAGCCACGGAAAACCTCAAGATTCTTTCCGAGTGTCTAGACCGCGCTATTGATGAACTTGTGATAGTAGTCATGAAGCGCGATCGCCACACCGATTTGATCAAAGAAATCCGTGAAGCCGGCGCAAGAGTACAGTTGATTTCTGATGGTGACGTGGGTGCGGCTGTATCTTGTGGCTTTGCTGGTACTAATATTCATGCGCTGATGGGTATTGGTGCTGCTCCTGAAGGTGTGATTTCCGCAGCCGCAATGCGTGCTTTGGGTGGACACTTCCAAGGTCAATTGATCTACGATCCAGCAGTAGTGAAAACAGGCTTGATTGGTGAAAGCAGAGAAGCTAACCTCGATCGTTTGAGTTCTATGGGTATTAATGACGCTGATAAGGTCTACAACGCCCATGAACTAGCATCTGGGGAAACTGTTCTGTTCGCTGCGTGTGGTATCACCTCTGGAAACCTCATGCAAGGTGTCCGCTTCTTCCACGGCGGTTCTAGAACTCAAAGTCTGGTTATCTCCAGTCAGTCCAAAACTGCTCGGTTTGTAGATACTATTCATATGTGGGAACAGCCCAAGATTGTGCAACTGCACTAGGAGTTAGGGGACAGGGGACAGGGGAGCAAGGGAAGCAGGGGGAGCAGGGGGAGCAGGGGGTAAATTTCATCTCCAATACCTAGTCCCCAATTCCCAATTCCCAATCCCCAGTCCCCAATCCCCAGTCTTTCAATTTTAGATTTTAGATTTTAGATTTTAGATTATTCAATCCAAAATCTAAAATCTAAAATCTAAAATTCCAAGTCCCCAATCCCCAATCATTAAATAACCCATTACTAATTACCGATAAGAAATGAATATTGCAGTGGTGGGGTTAAGCCATAAAACAGCCCCAGTTGAAATTCGGGAAAAGCTGAGTATTCCAGAACCACAAACAGAAAGTGCGATCGCACACCTCACCAGCTATCCCCACATTGATGAAGTTGCTATCCTTAGCACTTGTAACCGCTTAGAAATTTACATTGTGGCGGCGGAAACTGAGCATGGTATCCGAGAAGTTACTCAGTTTCTTTCAGAACACAGTAAATTACCTGTAAATTCTTTACGACAACACTTATTTGTTCTGCTGCACGAAGATGCAGTGATGCACGTTATGCGGGTAGCTGCGGGTTTAGATAGCTTAGTCCTCGGAGAAGGACAAATTCTGGCTCAGGTGAAAAATACTCACAAACTGGGGCAGCAATTTAATGGTATAAAAACAATTCTGAATCGATTATTTAAACAAGCACTGACAGCTGGTAAGCGTGTCCGCACGGAAACGAGCATCGGGACTGGTGCAGTTTCTATTAGTTCGGCTGCTGTGGAATTAGCACAAATCAAAGCAGATAATTTATCTAGTTGTCGAGTAGCAATTCTCGGTGCTGGTAAGATGTCACGGCTGTTGGTACAACACCTGATTTCTAAAGGTGCTACGCAAATTAGTATTGTCAATCGCTCCCGCGATCGCGCTCAAGAATTGGCACAGCAGTTTTCTGATCAGCCTATTCGCACACACTTGCTCCCGGATATGATGCAAGTAATTTCCGATAGTCATATAGTATTTACTAGCACTTCTGCAACCGAGCCAATACTTGATAGAGCTAAATTAGAGATGGTTTTAGCTCCTAATCAACCTCTGATGTTATTTGATATCTCTGTGCCACGAAATGTCCATACAGACGTCAATGATCTGTCTCATGTACAAGCCTTTAATGTCGATGATTTAAAGGCTGTTGTCGCACAAAATTATGAAAGCCGGAGGAAAATGGCTCAAGAAGCAGAACGGCTATTAGAAGAAGAGGTTGATGCTTTTGATATTTGGTGGCGCAGTCTAGAAACTGTGTCAACCATTAGCTCTCTGCGGAATAAAATCGAAACCATCCGCGAACAAGAATTAGAAAAAGCTTTATCAAGATTAGGTTCGGAATTTGGCGACAAGCATCAAGAAGTCATAGAAGCTTTAACAAGAGGAATTGTTAATAAAATTTTACATGACCCAATGGTGCAATTGCGGGCGCAACAAGATGTTGATGCTAGAAGACGCTGTATGCAAACCCTACAGATGTTATTTAACCTAGATGTAGGTGAGCAATTTAGTTAAACATTGCACGAAATCAATTATTGATTTCTATATTCATCTCTAACCTCTTGTCCTCCCTCCGTCAGACTCAAAGCTATGACAACGGGAGGAAGGGGGACTAGTACCGCAAGGTGGAAGTCAAAAGTCAAAAGTCATAGACGCGAAAGCGGCTACTCTACGAGAACGCTTTGGCACAGCCTCTCGTAGAGAAGAGCAAACCCGGAGGGTAAGTCAAAAGTTTAATATACCAAGGCTTTTGCTGTTTTGAAATTGTCTGCTTATTTACGTCGTGCTGTACTAGAGATGAGTCTCATGACAAGCATCGAGCATATAAGACATTACATCATTTGCTAAACTTTCAGCACTTTCTCGACTAACTGAAGGCTCAGAAAATGTGAAGTTTAAGAGCATTGTGTCTTGAAATGTTGCAACCGCAACACTAAAAGTACCACCGAATACTGCCTGAGATGGTACAAAACTGATTTCTTCAAGTTTAAATTCACCATAATCACTGGGAATCGTGACTCGACCAATATTTGTAACAGCTACACTCACAGGTGCTTTATTTGGTTGAAGTAAAAGAAAATCGTAAATTTTCTTAGATACTAAAACGCTACTAAAGATATCTTCACTTTGTAAACTTGCTGCTAACTGTTTTTTAACATCCTGCGCTAAATTCCAAAAGGATACCTTGCTATCCAGAGTGTGAAATGAGGTGATGGCGGAAGTCAATATGCCTAAGTTTTCACGATTAACTTCTGGTAGAAACCGTTTTCGTAAATCAACATATGAATGACAACTCAAGCATATATTTGTTTTATTTATATTGCTAATTTTTCTTGCTACTGCTATCAGCATAGCTGCACATAAAGCACACTGTACAGTTGTATTTTTATTTCTACAAATCTCCACCAATTTTACAGTATCTTCTCGATTCAACTGGCGATGAATCATTCCAGCAGTGCGTAATTTAAAAGGTACGCACTGCTCAAAAGTCAACTTTTTAGGCTGATATAAAATAATTTTTAGCAGCAATCTCAATGCAAAACAAATTCCTTTAATGACACCCAGTTTACCCTGCATTGATTGCGGCATTAATTTTTGAATAGAGGGTAAAGGAGATAAGATAAAGGTATCTGAATCTAATTGGTTAGAAACCAGTTTCTGACAGTAAGTTAAAATTTCGGAATGTAACTTAACTATTGATAATCCATCTGAAATTGCATGATGTAATATTATTAATAAATAATTGATATTTTCATCTGCAAATCTAATTAATACAGAACGGGCTAAATATTTATTGCTAGCGATTGGTTGGTTCAATTCTTCTAAAACAACTTCCTGCCATTGGGCTAGATATTTTTTATGAACTATACGTAAAGGAAGTTGTTCTGCTCCAAATTCAAAGCAAATATTATCTAAATTGCCAACAATCCGAGAGTTAAGCAGAGGATGGCGAACTTGAATTAAATCAAGAGCTTGCCTAACTATGTCTTGACTTAATTTTCCCTGAACACGGCTAATTGTCACTACATTAGCAGCAACGCGACGGTTTAAAATTTCCATGCTTTGCTCTATCGGAGAAAGCTTTCTGTTAATTGTCATAATTTTTATTGCTTGAGAGAATAACCTATAGCGAAAGAATACAGATTTCAAGCAAAAGTAAAGCCAATATATTCCCCTTTACTTAAATAAATATATTTAAGTATCCTATGATTTATTCACAATCAATTTATGCAATTTTCTATATTAATTATTTGGAAAAACTATACCAGTTCAAAAAATGTTGGCAATAAGTAGAACGGCTTAAATAATTCACGCTGTGTCATTGCGTTGGCGTTAGCCTTCCCGTAGGGTATGAAACGTTTGCGTTAGCGTCCCCAAGGTTAGCAATCGCAAGGGTTATTATGTCAATTTTAGATTCTGTTATATAGCTAGGTTGATTTCCGTCGACTTACTTACATCAAGCATCTGTAGGGTCTGAAGCGATCGCCCTTTGCTATGCAACGTATCGAAGGTGTAGAAAATTAAGCTGACTTTTCACGGTATCTGGAAAACCCCTCTCCAAACCTCTCCCCTACAAGGC